>JACCUS010000350.1 GCA_013811715.1 Nocardioidaceae bacterium | reverse complement strand
TCGATCGTGACCGACGACTGCACGGCCCACACCAGGTCGACAGAAGTCGGTCACCGTCGGGGGCGGACGCCTCGACCGTGGACTCGACGGCGGCATTGACCGCCCAGTACTGGTGGTACGTCGCCACCCGCTTGACCAGGCCCTGGGCTCGTCGGTGAACACCACGAAGGACCGCACGAGGTCGAGGAGCCGCCGCTGGTCGAACACCCCTTGACGAGGACCTCTAGCGCTGGCCGGTTGGTGACGACCTCGCGCCCTTCGACTGTCTTCCACGGGGCGTAGTGCTCCCATCCCGCCGCGAACGATCCCATGGCCGCGGTGGCGCCGTCGGCGATGACCGTGACGGCGTTCGGAGTGAAGACGGCGGGGATGTCGGATCGGTAGGTCTGCACCTGGTTCCAGGCCCCTGAGGGTGGCGTGCTCGGCGCCCGGGTTCTTGAGTTCCAGTAGTCCGAGCGGGAGCCAAGTTGCTTGGTCGTCAGCTTCGATGAGGGTTGAGAGTCTTGGTCATCACGGGAGCCGCGCGAGGCGTCGAAGCGACTCCGTCCGCTCTTCGCTGTGGTCGACGATCGGCGCGGGGTAGCCGTTCGGCGGTCCGCCGTCGAGGGTCCAGGGCTCGTGGATCGATGCCGCGTCCACGTCGCGCAGCTCGGACACGTGCCGGCGGACGTAGTCGCCGTCAGGGTCGAACCGCTTGCCCTGGACGGTGGGGTTGAAGATCCGGAAGTACGGCGCCGCGTCGGTGCCGCAGCCGGCTGTCCACTGCCAGCCGTGCTGGTTGGAGGCGAGGTCGCCGTCGACCAGCCAACACATGAAGTGCCTGGCGCCGTGCTGCCACTCCAGGTGCAGGTCCTTGACCAGGAAGCTCGCCACGATCATCCGGACCCGGTTGTGAATCCAGCCCTCGGAGCGCAGCTGGCGCATGCCGGCGTCGACGATCGGGTAGCCGGTGAGCCCGTCGCGCCACGCGGCGAGGACGTCGCCCGGCTCGTCGTACTCCATCCGGGCGAACTCCGGCTTGAGGTACGCCCGGGCGGTCTCCGGGCGCCGCCAGAGGACGTCGGCGTAGAACTCGCGCCAGGCCAGCTCGGTTCCGTACGTCGCCGCGCCGTCGGAGCGACGCTGCGCCAGGTCGGCCAGCATGGTCCGCGGATGGATCTCGCCCCACTTGAGGTGCACCGACATCCGGGAGGTGCGGTCCAGATCGGCGCGATTGCGATCGGCGCCATAGTCGCCGAGACGCTGCTCGCAGAAGTCGCGCCAGCGCCGGCGCGCGGCCGACTCGCCGGCTGCCGGCAGCTCGAGGCAGTCCGGGGTTGGGGCGTCGTACAGAGGATGGCTCTTCAACGGCCGCACCCAGGAGATGCCACGGGGGGCCTCCACCGGCCCCGGCCAGCCGTGTTCGCGCCAGGCCCGGGAGTACGGCGTGAACACCTGGTACGGGTCACCGCTCTTGCTCGTCACCCGGCCGGGCGAGACGGCGTACGGCGACCCCGTCCGGATGAGCGTGATGCCGTGACGCGCGAGGGCCCCCTCGACTGCACAGTCGCGCTGACGTCCGTAGGGGCCGAAGTCCTCGGCGATGTGCACCGTGGTCGCGTCTGCGGCGCGGGCGACCGACACGACCTCCTCCGCGGGTTCGCCGCGGCGCAGCTGCAGGCCGTCGACCCGGCGCCCGAGGTCGGCCAGGCTGGCGGCCAGGTAGGCCCGTCGGGTGGGTCCGGCGGGGCGCCACAGCGCCGGATCGACCACGAACAGCGGCACGATCTCACCGTCGGCGGCGTCCGACACCGCCGCCAACAGAGCGGGGTTGTCGCCGAGCCGCAGGTCACGCCGAAACCACATGACGCTGGTCATCGTAGGGGCATCCCCAGCCACCGCCGCCGTTCAGCCAACGGGTGCTGCTCAGGACAGGTCTTTGCCGTGCACCTCACGCAGAGCGAGCCCGTTGCCCAGCGCGAAGAAGGTCGGTGCCCACATGCCGACGAAGATCCCCCAACGGTCGGCGCGGTCTGTGCCGGCGCTCTCGGCTCGCTCGGAGGTCGCCCAGGAGGCGAAGGACAAGCCGATGGACACGACGCCCGCCGTGTAGGCCATGTTGGACG
Source organism: Nocardioidaceae bacterium (assembly GCA_013811715.1). Lineage (GTDB taxonomy): Bacteria > Actinomycetota > Actinomycetes > Propionibacteriales > Nocardioidaceae > JACCUS01. The sequence continues at coordinate 4,318 of JACCUS010000350.1, read as the reverse complement.
TCATGCCGATTGCGTGCAACTTGCTCACCATTTGCTGATTTCTCCCATGTGATAGTCGACCGTCGCGTGGTACGACGGACTGCTGTGGCAGTACCCAGGCTGGCCCAGCCAAAACCCACTCTGCACAGGTTCTGCGTAAGATCAGCCTCTCCCTGCCACATGACTCAGCTCGGTCAGGGCTCGCGTGAGCGACGCGAGGTGTCGGGTATCCGCAGACAGGGTGCTCGACGCCCACCCCGGGCCCGCGACAAAAGTGGAGACGTCGGCCACCGATCTGGCGCTCGCCAGTGCTCCTGGGTCGGCCGTGGACGATCGCTGGGACCAGAGCACGACCGCCGTCGCCCGCACGGTGCCGATAGCGGCGTGGAGGTCGGCCGTCGGCAGCGATCCCACCACGACCGACCGAAGGCCCTGATCAGCGAGGGCTGCCGCCAGCGCGCTCAGCGGCAAGGTGTGGGCCTCCCGTGGCGTTGCCGCCAACACCACGCAACCGGCACTCCTCGGGCCGGTGGGCGCGGTGTCGAGCACCCGGGTGGCATACCCGCGCAGCACGGTCTCGATCGTGGCCGAGGCGACGTGCTCGATCTCGACTCCGCAGCCGGTTCGACTCCACAACTCCCCGACGCGTCTCAGTGTCGGAGACAGCAGCCGGCGCCAGGTGGCCGCCGCGCCCCATTCGTCGAGGGCAGCCGAGACGATGGTGGTGATCGCGTCGGCTTGGAGCTCCATGATCGCCGCAGCCAGCTCCCGCGCGTAGGGACCGCCGTGCCCTGCCAAGGACCACGGCGAACCCCTCGCTGTCGGTGCCGCCCCGCCCCCGTCCCTCGTCATGGCGGCGGCCCGTCCGGTCGGGATGCCGCCGTCGATGAGCCGACGCATCTGCTCTAGACACTGGATGTCTGCCAGGGAGTACCGTCGGTGCCTCCCTCCGCTGCGGGCTGCCGGGTTCACGCCGTACCGACGCTCCCAGGTGCGCAACGTGGAGGCCGAGACGCCGACGCGCTGCGCCGCCTCCCCGACTGCGAAGAGCGACGGGAGACCGCGTGGGGGCTCGGGCGTGCCGGCCGGTCCGCTCACCGCGCACCCGCGGCGAGATCCGCCAGCACTGCCGAAGCCGCGCGGCGGCCCGACACCATGGCACCTTGGATGGAGCTGGTGTCTCGGTGGTCCCCACAGACGTACGCCTTCCCGTGGCGCACCGGCTTGCGAAACTCGTGTGGGGCACTCATCGCCGGTAGTGCCCGCGGGATGTCGTAGGTGGCGACGTGGTCCCAGGCAGCTGTGCTGGTGCGGTAAAGCGTGGCCAACCGTTCGCGAACCGCAGGCTCACCCGCGTCGCCCTCCCAGGTCCTGTGCACCAGTGAGGTGGCGATCAGCGCCTGCGCCTGCGGGTATCCCGTGGACAACACCTGGAAGCCCCGATCGAGGCGGAAGCCGCCGAGGTCGGTCCGCACCCGGCCACCTACGGCATCTGCGGCCTCGATGACCTGGACGTCCAGCCCGGCCCGCCCCAGCTCCACCGAGCAGACAAGGCCGGACATGCCCGCCCCGACCACCGCCACGTCGCAAGCGCTCGGCAGCGGTGTATCGCCACGCTCAGCCGAGTGCGCCATGCGCCATCGGTACCCGAAGTGCCGTAACGAACACCTACGCGGCGGTTTCGGTCGTGATCGCGCCTAACCCTTCGCTCGCTCCTTGTGGTTTGCCGCTTCGAGCTGCTCGACGGCGCGGGCGATGTTCCGCTGCATGGATCCGAACACGATGCCGTGGAACGGCCGAAGGGACCACCAGTACGCCGAGCCGGCTGCACCGCGCGGGTGGAAGAGCGCGCACTGCCGAAACGTCGCCTTGCCGTCCTCGCGTGAGCCGACCTCGAGCTCGAGCCAAGCCAGCCCAGGAAGCCGCATCTCTGCCCGCAGCCGCAGGAACCGGCCGTCGTCGATCTCCTCCACACGCCACCAGTCGAGCGCGTCGCCGACCCGCAGGTCGTTGGGGTCTCGCCGCCCACGCCGCAGACCGGGTCCGCCGCTGAGTCGATCGATCCAGCCGCGTGCCTGCCAGCCCAACGCGAACGAGTACCAACCACGCTCACCCCCGATGCCTTCGATGACCCGCCACAAGCCTTCCGGAGTCGCGTCGACATCGCGCTCGCGCTCGTCGACGTACAAGGACCCGCCCGCCCAGCCGGGATCTGAGGGAAGCGGCTCGCTCGGCGCACCGGCAGTCGACGCCGACGACCACCGGGTGGGCACGTCGAGGTTCCGCACCTTGGTCAGTGCCATCTCGACCGCGCGGTCGTAACCGATCAGGCCCTCGGGCGGGTCGGGGATGTAGCGGGCGATGTCCTTCTCCTGCGCCACGACGGTGTTGCGCAGAGACTCGACCAGCGGTCGGGCCAGCCGGCTCGGCACTGGGGTGATCAGGCCGACCCAATGGCTGGACAGGCTCGGTGACAGCACCGGCACCGGGAGCACCCGTCGTCGCGAAAGCTGGGCCACCTTCGCATACCGCTGCATCATGTCGAGGTACGTCAGCACGTCGGGGCCGCCGACGTCGAAGGCCCGGTTGACGTCTGGCGGCAGGTCGGCGCACTGCGCGAGATAGCGGAGGACGTCGCGGATGGCGATCGGCTGGATGCGCGTGTGCACCCACCGCGGCACCACCATCACCGGCAGCCGCTCGGTCAGATAGCGGAGCATCTCGAACGCCGCCGAGCCGGACCCGATCACCACACCCGCTTGCAGAACCGCCGTCGGCACGCCGGAGTCGAGCAGGATCTGCCCGACCTCGGCGCGGGAGCGAAGGTGCTGCGAGAGGCTCTCACCGGCGGGCACCATGCCGCCGAGATAGACCGTTCGCTGCACGCCGCGCGCCTTCGCCTTCTCGGCGAACGTGCTCGCGATCGAGCGCTCAGTCTCGGCGAACCCGACGCCGGTGCCGATCGAGTGCAGCAGGTAGTAGGCGACGTCGATCCCGTCGAGTGCTCGCCCGACGTCTTCGGGGTTGGTCGCGTCGGCAACAGCCACCTCGATGTCCTGTTCCCACGGGGTGCCTGAGATCTTTCGCGGGTCGCGCACCATCACGCGCACGGCATGCCCCGCCTCGAGGAGCGGCGGCACCAGCCGCCCGCCGACATAACCTGTCGCTCCCGTGACGAGAACCCGCTTTGACATGCCGGGAGTCTGTCACTGGTAACGATGAGTTCTTCGCTCCGGTCAGGTCTGTACCTGTGAGAGCCCACCCGAGGCCCCACAGCGGGCCTAGGAAGGAGGAGAACGTGACACACCCGACCCTCGGCAGCATCTTGCTCGCCAGCACTGATCCCCAGCGCCTCCGCGCGTGGTACGCCGCAGCCCTCGCGCCGCGCAAGAACGAAGACGTGGAGGGGTACGGGATGCTCGACTTCGGTGGCTTCTACCTCATGATCGACAGCCGCGACGACATCGACGAGGTGAATACCGACCCGGCGCGGGTCATCTTGAACTTCGACGTGGACGACGCCCGGGTCGTGGCCGTCAACATCGACGATCTTGGCGGGCCGTGGCTGGCGCCCATCGAGGATCGAGACGGCAGCCTCTTCGGCACGGCGGTCGACCCGGACGGCAACTACGTCCAGATCATCCAGCTCAGCGCAGAGCACCGCGCTGCCATGGCAAGCGAACAGCTCGCAACGAACTAGGAGGAAGCATGTTCTCGAACACACCCGCCTTCAGCGGCTTCTCCGTCGACGACTCGGCGGCCGCCAAGCGCTTCTACACCGAGACGCTCGGCCTCACAGTGTCCGTCGTCGACGAGGCGTACGGCCTGCTGTCGCTGGCCATCTCTGGCAGCAGGGACATCTTGATCTACGCCAAGCCCGACCACACTCCGGCGTCGTTCACGGTCCTCAACTTCCCGGTGGACGACATCGAAGAAGCTGTGGACGAGCTCACCAGGCGCGGCGTGCGCTTCGAGCACTACGACGGATCTGGCCAGGACGAGAAGGGCATCAACCGAGCAGGTGGCCCGTTGATCGCCTGGTTCACCGACCCCGCCGGCAACGTCTTGTCCGTGCTCCAGGATCAATGAGCCTGGAGCCTGCGTCCTGACGGCTCCGCTTCGATCTACACTGGCGGGGTGACCGGGGTTTGGGCGGACTGATGTACGTGCCGGCGCACTTCGCCGCCGACGACGAGTCGGTGCGCGACCTGTTGACGAATCATGGCGCGGCCGATCTCGTCACCGCGACGCCAGAGGGGCTGCTGGCAACCTTCCTGCCGTTCGTCTACGAGCCGGAGACCGGCGAGCACGGCGCGCTGCTCGGACACCTCGCGCGCAA
>JACCUS010000346.1 GCA_013811715.1 Nocardioidaceae bacterium | reverse complement strand
TCCTCCAACCGGCCCCACGACAACGAGTGCGCCCACCTGCTCACCCGCCGGTCCACCACCGCCACCACCTCGGGAGAGACGTCCCGGGTGGCCTCGGCGGTCTTCCGGCCGATCCACGGCTTCACCTCACCGGCCCGCACCCGCCCCCACAGAAGCGGCAGCCGGTGCCGCAGATCCAACGCATCGGCCACCAGCTGCCGGGCCGCGAAGTCCGACATCGCCAGCTCCGCACCCAGCTCCGCCGGCGCGAACTCCGCCACCTCCGGCGTGGACTCACCGCCGAGGCGGACCAACTCCTCCATCCCCGGCAGCGCCCGGCCGTCAGGGTCGTCGAGGTGGCCGTGCAGATCGGCCCAATGCGCCGCCGCCTCCAACACCAACACCTCGGCCCGGTCCGCGACCACCCGCACACTGGCCGCCGTCGCCAACGTCGCGTCCGCGTCCAAAGCAGTGAAGTCGATCTCGAACATGTGTTCGATCTTACTACCACAGACGGACAGAATCTACCTCGTTCCGCCTTATCCACAAGGGAATCATGGGATGAAGACTGAGGCTTGCAGCCGAGCGGCACGCGATGGGCGAGGGTGCAGGGCGGCTACTCGGCCAGCCAGAGATAGAAGGGATGCCCAGCGTCAGCCCGTGAGCACCCGTCATGCCGCCTCATGTCGATCGGGTGTGGACGATCCGCGCCACGCAATTTGCGCCGCACCAAGGTACGGGGCAGGGGGCCAGCATCCCACTAGGTTGGCGGCATGGTCGAGGGTTGCCTGTTCTGCCGGATCGTCAACGGCACCGAGCCGGCGTACGTCGTGTGGAACTCCCCCGAGACGGTGGCCTTCCTCGACACCCGGCCGGTATTCAAGGGCCATGCGCTCCTGGTCACCCGGCCCCACGTGGGCACCCTCGCCGACCTCTCGGCCGAGCTGATGACGCCGCTGCTCGCCGCCACGCAGCGGCTGGCCTCGGCCATGCAGACGGCTCTCGGCGCGCAGGGCGCCTTCGTCGCGATGAACAACGTCGTGTCGCAGTCGGTGCCGCACCTGCACGTCCATGTCGTGCCACGCACGAAGGGCGACGGGCTCCGCGGATTCTTCTGGCCCCGCACCAGGTACGCCGACGACACCGAGGCTGACGAGTACGCCTCCCGGCTCCGCAGCGCGCTGGCCGAACCGACACAGGTATAGGCGTCGACGACCCGTCAGTCGGCCGTCGTGATCTGGACTTCCGTCACCGTCATCGCCAAGGCCGCCTGGAGCGCCTCCACCTGGTCGGCGAGGTCGGACTCTGAGACCGTCGGCGCCCCCGGGAACATCCTGACGTGCAGCTGCCGTTCGTCGTCGCTGCCCACGAACCGCCAAGACCCGGTCAGCCGGCCGTCGGCCAGCAGGACGGACGTGAACATGCCGTTGCTGCTCACCCAGAAGTAACCCAGGTGTGCCGCGTCGAAGAAGCGGTCACGGGTCTTCGGGTCGTAGCCGACGACAACGGCGTCGAACTCCGGTAGCAACCGCAGCCCGGCGTCACGGTCCCCGCGGGACGGCGCCTCGACGAGGTCGTAGTACGTCGCGCCGTCAGGCCCGGGTCGCTCGGTCAGCTCGCCCGCCAGCCGTGTGAGCGCGGCGTCGACGTTGCGCAGACCCTCTCCGCTCCACCAGGCAATGTCTCGGCGGTTGGCCGGACCGTACGAAGCGAGGTGGAGCCTGGTGAGCTCAACCATCGCCGAGTCGGGGTCGAGCAGCCACGGCGAGGGTTCCGCACCCAGCACGTCGGCGGCCAAGCGGTAGCCCGGGGGGGTCTGGCGATCCCAGCCGCCACGCATCGGCCTGCGGATCAGCGCGCTGTGCCCGTGCGCCATAGAGCGCCCCATCCCCGAGGTGCGCGATGCCTCGACAGACTCCGCGGACTCGACCCTCTCGAGCCACTGCGACAGGTGCTCGCGCAGCTCGGCGGGAGTGCGCCACCGCCCACTGGCGAACCGCGCCATCTCTGCCCGGCACTCCTCGACGCTGACGCGGTCGAGCCGCAGGCCGCGACGCCACGAGTTCGCGGACGCTCGTCGAGTGACGGCGTCGAGCAGCGGGTGCTGCTCGCGCACGCACGTGTGCACGGTGCCGCGTAGGTTGCTCCCCCGCACCACGTCGTAGGCCTCGTGGGCGGCGTTGATGTCGTCGTACGTCGCTCCGGGCAGCCGCGCCGCCACGCTCACGTACGGCGATCGCGCCACCTGGGACTGGACGGGACCGATGCGCCGGATCAGCTCGGTGACAGCCGCCGGTCCTCGGCCCCGGATGTTCGGGAACTGCCGCCGCAGCGTCGTCTGAGCCAGCTGCTCCCACGTGTATGCCTTGGTCATCTCAGCGGTCGAGCAGGCTCCGCAACACGTACGGCATGATGCCGCCATGGCGGTAGTAGCCCGCCTCGCCCGGAGTGTCGATGCGCACCACGGCGTCGAACTCGACCCGAGCGCCGCTGGCAGCGACCGCCGCGACCGGCACGGTCGCTGGGATGCGGCCCTCGTTGAGCCCGGTGACTCCGGAGATGTCGAACGTCTCCTCACCTGTCAGCCCCAGCGACTCCGCCGTCTCGCCGGTCGGGTACTGCAGCGGCAGCACCCCCATGCCGATCAGGTTCGAGCGGTGGATGCGCTCGTAGGACTCCGCGATGACTGCCCGGACGCCGAGCAGCGCCGTACCCTTGGCCGCCCAGTCGCGTGACGAGCCAGAGCCGTACTCCTTGCCGGACAGGATCACCAGCGGCACCCTGGCTTCGGCGTAGCCGACCGCGGCGTCGTAGATCGTCGTCACGTCGCCGCCCGCGGAGAAGTTCCGGGTGAAGCCGCCCTCGGTGCCTGGCGCCAGCTGGTTGCGCAGTCTGATGTTGGCGAAGGTGCCCCGGATCATCACCTCGTGATTTCCGCGGCGGGAGCCGTAGGAGTTGAAGTCGCGCTGCGCGACGCCGTGCCCTGTGAGGTAGGCGCCCGCTGGGGAGTCCTTCTTGATCGCGCCCGCCGGCGAGATGTGGTCGGTCGTGACCGAGTCGCCGAGCTTCGCCAGCACCCGCGCGCCCACGACGTCGGTGACGTCCTCCGGATCTGCCTGCATCCCCTCGAAATACGGAGGCTTGCGCACGTACGTCGACTCCGCGTCCCACTCGAACGTGTCGCCCTCGGGAGTCGGCAGGGTCTGCCAGCGCTCGTCACCGGCGAACACGTCGTCGTAGCCACGGATGAACATCTCCGAGGAGATGGAGGTGCTGACGACCTCCGCAACCTCTGCCGGGCTCGGCCAGACGTCCTTCAAGAACACGTCGTCACCTGTGGCGTCTTGGCCCAGGGGCTCGTTGAACAGGTCGATGTCCATCGAGCCCGCGATGGCATAGGCGACGACCAGCGGCGGCGAGGCGAGGTAGTTCATCTTGACGTCGGGGTTGATCCGGCCCTCGAAGTTGCGGTTCCCCGACAGCACCGCTGTGACCGCGAGGTCATGCTCGTTGACCGCGGCGCTAACCTCGGGGATCAGCGGTCCGGAGTTCCCGATGCAGGTCGTGCATCCGTAGCCCACCAGGTCGAACCCGAGCTTCTCCAGGTACGGCGTCAGCCCGGCCTGCTCGTAGTAGTCCGTCACCACCTTCGAGCCCGGGGCCAGCGAGGTCTTGACCCACGGCCTGCTTGTCAGGCCCGCCTCGACAGCTTTCTTGGCCAGCAGCGCCGCCCCGATCATCACCGACGGGTTGGAGGTGTTCGTGCATGAGGTGATGGCTGCGATGGCCACCGCACCGTGGTCTATCTCGCACTCGGTGCCGTCCCCGAGGGTGATCAGCACCGGGTTGCTTGCGCACCCGTCAGCGGTCACAGCGGCAGATGCGTAGTCGCGTGGCGGCTCGGCGTGGTTGGCGCCGGTGAAGGACGGCACGTCACTCGCGGGGAAGGACTCCGCCGAGGCCTCGTCGTACCCTTGCTCCTCGATGTCGTGCTCCTGAACGTACCCGTCGAGCGCGGCGCGGAAGGCGCCCTTCGCGTCCGACAGCGAGATGCGGTCCTGCGGTCGCTTCGGTCCGGCGATCGATGGCACGACGATTCCGAGGTCGAGGTCGAGGTACTCGGAGTAGCGGGGCTCGGCGGCGGGGTCGTGCCAAAGACCCTGCTCCTTCGCGTAGGCCTCGACGAGGGCCACCTGCGCCTCGTCCCGGCCGGTCAGCCGCAGGTAGCCCAACGTCTCGTCGTCGACCGGGAAGATCGCGATGGTGGAGCCGTACTCCGGCGACATGTTGCCGAGCGTCGCCCGGTTGGCCACCGGCACGGCGGCGACGCCGCTGCCGTAGAACTCCACGAACTTCCCGACGGCGCCATGCTTGCGCAGCATCTCGGTGATGGTGAGCACCAGATCGGTCGCGGTCGTGCCCTCGGGCAGCTCGCCGGACAGCTTGAAGCCGACCACCCGCGGGATCAGCATCGACACCGGCTGCCCCAGCATCGCCGCCTCGGCCTCGATACCCCCGACACCCCAGCCGACAACGCCGAGGCCGTTGACCATCGTGGTGTGGGAGTCGGTGCCGACGCACGTGTCCGGATACGCCACGAGCGGATGTCCGCCGGTCGACGCGGCCTGCTCGGATGCTCGCACGAAGACCACCTTCGCGAGGTGCTCGATGTTGACCTGGTGGACGATGCCGGTGCCTGGCGGCACCACCTTGAAGTCGTCGAACGCACCCTGACCCCAGCGCAGGAACTGGTAGCGCTCATGGTTGCGCTCGTACTCGATCTCGACGTTGCGCCCGAACGCCGCCGGGGTGCCGAACACGTCCGCGATCACCGAGTGGTCGATAACGAGCTCCGCCGGCGCCAGCGGGTTGATCTTGGTGGGGTCGCCCCCGAGGTCCCGCATCGCCTCACGCATGGTGGCCAGGTCGACGATTGCCGGCACGCCGGTGAAGTCCTGCATGATGACGCGGGCAGGGGTGAACTGGATCTCCTTGCTCGGCTCGGCTGCGGCGTCCCATCCGGCGAGCGTCCGCACGTCGTCATCGGTGATGTCGACGCCGTCCTCGGTGCGCAGCAGGTTCTCCAGCAGCACCTTGAGGCTGTACGGCAGGCTCGCGACGTCGACCCCGTCGCCGCCGACCGCCGCCAGCCGGTAGATCTCATACGTCGTGCCCCCCACGTCCAGGGTCCCCTTGGCGCCAAAACTGTC
>JACCUS010000339.1 GCA_013811715.1 Nocardioidaceae bacterium | reverse complement strand
TGACGCTCACGTCCACCCGGTCCAGGGCGGGCTGGAGCGCATGCGCTGCGACCTCTCCGGGCAACTGACCCGCGACGGCTACCTCGGCACGATCCGGGCGTACGCCGACCGGCACCCTTACGTCGCGTGGGTCACCGGCGGCGGGTGGTCTTTGTCGGCCTTCCCCGGCGGTACGCCGACCGCCGCCGACCTCGACTCCGTCGTCCGCGACCGACCGGTCTTCCTCCCCAACCGCGACCACCACGGCGCCTGGGCCAACTCGACGGCGCTGCGACTCGCCGGCGTCGATGCGCGCACGCCGGACCCCGCCGACGGCCGGATCGAGCGGGACGCGCACGGCAACCCCACGGGGATGCTCCACGAGGGCGCGATGAGCCTCGTTGGCCGGCTGCTGCCGCCGACCACGCACGAGGAGGGCAAGGCGGCGCTCCTCGAGGCGCAGCGCTATCTTCACTCGCTCGGGATCACCGCGTGGCAAGACGCCATCCTCGGCGACTACTCCACCATGAACGACCCGTCCGAGGCGTACCTCGACCTTGCCACCGAAGGCCTGCTCACCGCGCGCGTCGTCGGCGCCTTGTGGTGGGAGCGCGACCGCGGCGCCGAGCAGATCCCCGAGCTCGTCGAGCGACGCCGGCGCTACCAGGCGGGCAGGTTCCGGGCCACCAGCGTGAAGATCATGCAAGACGGGGTGCCGGAGAACTTCACCGCCGCCATGCTCGATCCGTACTTCGACGGTCGCAGTGGCCGGACCGACAACACCGGGCTGTCATTCGTCGACCCGGTCGCGCTGCGCGAGCACGTCTCCGCTTTGGATGCGGAGGGCTTCCAGGTGCACGTGCACGCGATCGGCGACCGGGCGGTGCGGGAGGCGCTCGACGCGTTCGAGGCTGCCCGCGACAAGGTCGGCCCGACCGACAACCGACACCACGTAGCGCACATCCAGGTCGTGCACCCCGACGACGTCTCCCGGTTCCGGCGGTTTGGCGTGACCGCGAACATGCAGCCGCTGTGGGCGACGTACGAGCCGCAGATGGTGGAGCTGACGATCCCGTTCCTCGGCACTGAGCGCGCCGGCTGGCAGTACCCGTTCGCCGCGCTGGCGCGCTCCGGCACCTCGCTCGCCTGCGGCAGCGACTGGCCGGTGAGCAGCCCCGACCCGCTGCTGGGCATCCACGTGGCAGTCAACCGGCACTGGCCCGAAGGCGGCGTCGACGAGGGGTACGGTGCGTTCCTCCCGGAGCAGGCGCTCGACCTTTCGACCGCGCTGACGGCGTACACCGCCGGGTCGGCGTACGTGAACCACCTCGACGACACCGGCAGCATCGCGGTCGGGAAGCTGGCCGACCTCGCCGTGCTCGACCGCGACCCGTTCGCAGGCGCGGCCGAGGAGATCGCCTCGACGTCGGTCGTGGCGACCTACGTCGAGGGCGAGCAGGTCTACTGAGGCCTCAGCGGAAGGCGGACTGGCCGGTGAGTGCCTGGCCGATGACGAGCTGGTGCACCTCCGAGGTGCCCTCGTAGGTCAGCACCGACTCGAGGTTGTTGGCGTGCCGCATCACCGGGTACTCCAGCGTCACGCCGTTCGCTCCCAAGATTGTGCGGCACTCGCGCGCGATCGCGATCGCCTCGCGCACGTTGTTGAGCTTGCCGACGCTGACCTGCTCGGGCCGGATCACGCCGTCGTCCTTGAGCCGCCCGAGGTGCAGCGCGAGCAGCATGCCCTTGCCGAGCTCGACCGTCATGTCCGCGAGCTTGGCCTGGGTGAGCTGGTAGGCCGACAATGGCTTGTCGAATACCCGCCGGGTCTCGGCGTAGACGATGGCGGTCTCGAGGCAGTCACGGGCGGCGCCGAGGGCGCCGAAGACGATGCCGAAGCGGGCCTCGGACAGGCAGCCGAGCGGGCCGCCCAGGCCGTGAGCATCCGGCAGCATGGCCGAGTCCGGCAGCCGGACGCCCTCGAGCACGAGCTCGCTCGTCACCGACGCCCGCAACGACATCTTCTGCCTGATCTCCGGCGCGGAGAAGCCGGCTGTGTCGGCCGGCACCACGAAGCCGCGGATGCCCTTGTCGGTGCGCGCCCACACGATGGCCACGTCGGCGATGGAGCCGTTGGTGATCCACATCTTGGTGCCGTCGAGCACCCAGTCCGACCCGTCGCGCACCGCGCGGCTGCGCATGCCGCCCGGGTCGGAGCCGAAGTCGGCCTCGGTCAGGCCGAAGCAGCCGATCGCCTCCCCGGTGGCCATCGGCGGGAGCCACTGTCGCTTCTGCTCCTCGCTGCCGAACCGGTGGATCGCGTACATCGCCAGCGATCCCTGCACCGACACCAGGCTGCGGATGCCGGAGTCGGCGGCCTCGAGCTCCAGGCAGGCCAGCCCGTACGCCGTCGAGTTGGTGCCGGCACAGCCGTAGCCGTCCAGGTGCATGCCGAGCAGGCCCATCGCGCCGAGCTCCTTGGCCAGGTCGCGGGCCGGGATGGTCGCGGTCTCGAACCAGTCGGCGATGTGGGGACGGATCTTGTCGTCGCAAAAGCGGCGCACCGTGTCGCGGATGGCGATCTCCTCGTCTGTGAGGAGGCGGTCGATCCCGAACAGGTCGAGCGGCGACGTGGCTGGCATGGCTCCAACATAGTGGTGCGGCGCGACGCGATGCCGGGGCAGCGCTGGTCTTACTCGAAGAGGGCGCGAACCTCGGGCGGCAAGTCGGCGAGCTTCGCGTCGCTCTCCATGTCGATGTAGACAAGGCCGGGTCGAGCCTGGACGAGGATCGCGCTTGCAGGGTCGATTCCCTTGAGCAACATCACCTGAGAGGGCTCCTCCACGGGTAACGGGTCGTCTTCGCCGTCGTCGCATTCCGAGAAATACCCCAGACCGAGGGTTGCCTTACCTCAGCCTACGCCCGAAAGGGCTGGTAGGTGTCACATTCTGGGGACGATCCCGATTCGGTGTCTGACCCGAAATCAGGATCGTGTTCTTCTTGACCGCCTCCGCGTGGGACGATGAGCCGGTGATCGCAACCCGTGGCCTCGTGCTGCTCGGGTCGACCGGGTCGGTCGGCACCCAGGCGCTCGACGTGGTGCGCGCCAATCCCGACCGGTTCCGGGTCGTGGCGTTGGCGGCTGGCGGCGCACAGCCCGAGCTCCTCGCCGCCCAGGCCATCGAGTTCGGCGTGAAGGTCGTCGCCGTCGCGCGCGCCACCACGGTCGAGGACCTGCAGCTCGCGCTCTACCGGGCCGCGCAGCAGCACGGCTACCACCGCGGCGAGTTCCAGCTGCCCAAGATCCTCGCCGGCGCGGACGCCGCCGAGCAGGTCGCGGCGACGCCCTGTGACGTGGTGCTCAACGCGATGACCGGCGCGGTCGGGCTCAAACCCACCCTGGCAGCGCTCGCGGCCGGCTCAACCCTCGCCCTGGCCAACAAGGAGTCCCTGATCGTCGGCGGCGAGGTCGTCACCGCCTCGGCCAAGCCCGGCCAGATCGTGCCGGTCGACTCCGAACACTCCGCCCTGGCCCAGTGCCTGCGCGGCGGACGGTCCGACGAGGTACGCCGCCTCGTGGTCACTGCCAGCGGCGGACCCTTCCGTGGCCGCACCCGGGCCGAGCTCGAGGACGTGACCCCCGAACAGGCGCTGACTCATCCCACGTGGGACATGGGGCCCATGGTCACGATGAACTCCTCCACGCTGGTCAACAAGGGGCTCGAGGTCATCGAGGCCCACTTGCTGTTCGGCATCGACTACGACCACATCGAGGTGGTCGTGCACCCCCAGTCGATCGTGCACTCGATGGTCGAGTTCCACGACGGGTCGACCATCGCACAGGCGTCGCCGCCCGACATGCGGCTCCCGATCGGCCTGGCGTTGGGCTGGCCGGGCCGGGTCGCCGACGCGGCGGCCGCCGTCGACTGGACGAGGGCGCAGAGCTGGTCCTTCGAGCCGGTGGACCACGAGGTGTTCCCGCTGCTCGGCCTCGCGGTCCAGGCCGGCCGTCGAGGAGGTGTCGCTCCGGCCGTCTACAACGCCGCGAACGAGGTGTGCGTCGAGGCGTTCCTCGCCGGTCGGCTGACCTATCTCGGCATTGCCACCACTGTTGCTGCGGTGCTGGCCACGGACGACGTACCCTCTAGAGGGGACGAGTTGACCGTGGACGACGTGCTCGCCGCCGATCGATGGGCGCGTGACCGCACGGCAGAGCTGGTCGAGACCCAGTCAGCAGCAGGAGGAGCGACACCACCATGACCGCACTGGTCTATGCGCTCGGCGTCGTGCTGTTCCTGTTCGGTGTCTTGGCGTCGATCGCGTTGCACGAGGTCGGGCACATGTGGCCGGCGAAGAAGTTCGGCGTCAAGGTGACGCAGTACTTCGTCGGGTTCGGCAAGACGGTCTGGTCCACGAAGCGCGGGGAGACCGAGTACGGCATCAAGGCCCTCCCGTTGGGGGGCTTCATCCGGATGACCGGCATGCTGCCGCCCGCGAAGCGCGACGCGGACGGCCGGGTGCTCGGCATCACCGACGGCTTCTTCGGCAAGCTGATCGCCGACGCGCGCGCGGTCGAGTACGAGAACTTCAAGCCCGAGGACGAGCCACGCCTGTTCTACCGCCAACCGTGGTGGAAGAAGGTCATCGTGATGTCCGGCGGCCCGATGGTCAACGTGGTGCTGGCCATCTTGTTGCTCGGCGGCGTCTTCATGGGCATCGGGGTCACCACACCCACGCTGACCATCAGCGAGGTGTCCGACTGCGTCATCCCCGCCAGCGAGGGACAGCGCGCCTGCCGTGTCGCCCCCGACGCCGACCCGGACCCGGTCGCTCCCGCCCGGGAGGCGGGGTTCCGCGAGGGCGACCAGATCGTCTCCCTCAACGGCGAGGCGATGAGCAGCTGGGACGAGTTCTCCGACCGCATCCGCGCCAATGCCGGCGGTGCGGTCAGCGTCGGGGTGATCCGCGACGGTGAGCGGCTGACATTGACGACGAACACGATGGTCTCCGAGCGTCCCAACCTCGACGATCCCGCCGCGTTCGTCCAGGTCGGCTTCTTGGGCGTCAGCCCGGGTCAGGTGCGCGAGCGCCAGGACGCAGCGTTCGTCGCCACCACGATCTGGGACTACACCAAACGCACCGGTTCGGCGGTGCTCCAGCTCCCTGAGCGGATGGTGGGAGTCGCCAAGGCCGCGGTCGGCGTCCAAGAGCGTGACCCCGAGAGCCCGATGAGCGTGGTCGGCGCCAGCCGGGTGGCCGGGGAGATCTCGTCCAACGAGGAGATCAGCGTCACCGACCGCTGGGCGCTGCTGCTCACCCTGCTCGGACTGGTCAACCTCTTCGTCGCGTTGTTCAACTTCATCCCGTTGCTTCCGCTCGACGGCGGCCACATCGCCGGTGCGCTCTACGAGGCGGCACGGCGCGGGATGGCGAGGCTCAGGAAGAAACCTGATCCCGGGTACGCCGACGTGGCGCAGCTGTTGCCCGTCGCCTATGCCGCCGCCTCCGTGCTCATCGTGATGGGCGTCGTGCTCATCTGGGCTGACATCGTCAACCCGATCACGTTGAGCGGCTGATCGGCGTACCTCCCATCGACCCGCTGACCGTTCCGCAGACGGAGGATCCGGCATGACCAGCATCGACCTGGGAATGCCCGCCGCCCCACCGCCGGTGCTCGCGCCACGCCGCGAGACACGGCAGATCAAGGTCGGCAAGGTGCTCGTGGGTGGCGACGCGCCCGTCTCGGTGCAGTCGATGACTACGACAGTCACGTCCGAGGTCGACACCACCCTGCAGCAGATCGCCGAGCTCACCGCGTCGGGCTGCGACATCGTGCGAGTCGCCTGCCCGACCCAAGACGACGCGGATGCACTGAGCGAGATCGCCCGGCACTCCCAGATCCCGGTGATCGCCGACATCCACTTCCAGCCCAAGTACGTCTTCGCCGCCATCGACGCCGGCTGCGCCGCAGTACGGGTGAACCCCGGCAACATCCGCAAGTTCGACGACCAGGTCAAGCAGATCGCCGCCGCCGCGAAGGACCGCGGCACCTCGATCCGCATCGGCGTCAACGCCGGGTCGCTGGACCGGCGGCTGATGCAGAAGCACGGCAAGGCGACGCCCGAGGCGCTGGTCGAGTCGGCGGTGTGGGAGGCGTCATTGTTCGAGGAGCACGGCTTCCACGACTTCAAGATCTCGGTCAAGCACAACGACCCCGTCGTGATGGTGCGCGCCTACGAGCTGCTGTCGGAGGCCGGCGACTGGCCGCTGCACCTTGGCGTCACCGAGGCGGGCCCGGCCTTCCAGGGCACGATCAAGTCGTCGGTGGCGTTCGGCGCCCTGCTGTCGCGGGGCATCGGCGACACGATCCGGGTCTCGCTGTCGGCACCGCCGGTGGAGGAGGTCAAGGTCGGGCTTCAGATCCTGGAGTCGCTGAACCTGCGCCCGCGCAGGTTGGAGATCGTCTCGTGCCCCTCGTGTGGCCGAGCCCAGGTCGACGTCTACAAGCTGGCCGACGAGGTGACGGCCGGCCTCGAAGGCATGGAGGTGCCGCTGCGGGTGGCCGTGATGGGGTGTGTCGTCAACGGGCCGGGGGAGGCCCGCGAGGCCGACCTGGGCGTGGCGTCTGGCAACGGCAAGGGGCAGATCTTCGTCAAGGGCGAGGTGATCAAGACCGTGCCGGAGTCGATGATCGTGGAGACTCTGATCGAGGAGGCCATGCGGCTCGCCGACGAGATGGGCGAGCCCCTCGACGGCGAGGCCGCCGCCACCTCGATGGGGTCCGGTTCGTCTGCTCCCGGCGCTCCCACCGTCACCGTCTCCTAGCGCCCGCCCGCCACCGACGCCCCTGGGCGTTTGCCATGTAAACAAGGCGCGCGGCTTGTTTACATGGCAGATCTGCCGTGCAGACTGTGCCGTTGCCATGTATACAAGGCAAGTCGCGGCGTCGGCCAGTCGGCGTACGTTTTCGACCAGGCGGC
>JACCUS010000304.1 GCA_013811715.1 Nocardioidaceae bacterium | reverse complement strand
GCACAGGATGGTGTCCACGCCGTGATCGGTCGCCGTCCCCTCGACCAGCGCGGGGGAGCGGCTCTGCAGCGTCAGGTCACGGATCGGGAGCGGCGGGTGCGGCGCCCCGGGTACGTCGCCCAGCGCGAAGTGGACGCACCCCTTCACCGAGAAGAAGAAGAAGGAGACCTTGCCGCAGACCTCACCCTCGATGCGTGTGTCCGTGCCGTCGGAGTCCAGGTCCAGCTGGGCGTGCACCGACAGGCTGACGATGAACAGCCGCAGCTTGCCGTCGAGGAACACCCGGCCGGCGAACCGGAACGGCGTGAACCCGACCCCCGCGTCGAATCCCGCGGTGGCCCGGACGTAGAGCCCGACGTCGGTGTTGCCCCACAGCAGCGACAGCGCGAACCCGGTGGCGAGCGAGAACCCGTGCAGACCGCCGGCAACGAGGGGGAAGTCGGGGATGCCGTCCCCGCGCACCTCGAGGTAGGCGGTCGCGTCGAAGACCTCGAGCACCTTCGCGGTCGCCGGGTTGGCGATCGTGCCGACGTCGAGGAACCAGTGGTCGGCCGGCTCTAGGAAGAAGCCGGCGTCGGCGGGGATGTGCACCTCGACCACGTGGGTGATCACGTAGTCGATCTGCACGCCGACGATGACCCGCTCGGGACTGATGTCGACGACCGCGAACAGGTTGCCAATCTCGGTGCCCAGGGTCGGTGGGCGCTGCTTGAGCAGGTTCGCCTTCGCGAGAATGAGCACCCGCGGCCCGGGCAGCTCGAGGACGAGCATCCCCTTGAGGTTCAGGATGGTGCCGCCCTCGAGAGTGCCGGCCACCAGCCCGACGCCGAACGCCCACTGGTCGAGCGCCGGTCCCCACGCCTGGAGCCGCGTCGGGTTGCCCTGGGCGACGTTGACCAGCCAGTCGAGCGCTGGGATGCGCGCCGACGGGTTCTCCAGTCGGTGCTGGTGCATCGCGAACAGGCCGGTGAAGCCGAAGACGGCCAGCCCCGTCCCGCCGATGGGGATGCCGCCGGGGAACTCCACCCCGAGCATCGCGACGACGCCGAGCGCGGACCGGTCGCCCTCGGTCACGGTGCGCGCCGAGAGTGCCGCGGACACGCGCAGGCCGACGCTGGGCAGCTGCAGGTCGAGCTGGCCGGCGAAGCCGTCCTCGAAGATCTGGAGGTAGCCGCCACCGGTGATCGTGCCGGGGATGTCGACACCGACCCCGATGGCCGTGATGGTGGGAGCACCGGCCGGGTCGACGGGCACCCGGACGCCGAACGTGTCGACGGTGAACACGCCCAGGTCGACACCGAGGCCGAGGTCGACCTCGACGTTGAGCGGGTTGGTGCGGGCAATGCGCGCGCCGAGGATCTGGATCAGGTCGTTGGCGGCGTCGCCCAAGGAGGGGAGCACCCGCAACGAACCGGAGTCGGCGAGGTCGATGGTGTAGCCCTGCGAGCTGTCGAACGCCGGGCGGAAGATCACCGGCTGGTCGTCGACCGCGTCGAGCATGAAGCCGACTGCTCGATAGCGCACCTTGATCGGCTTGTCCGGCCTGGTCGTCAGGATCTCGAAGTCGTCGATCCGGACGTCGAGCCAGATGTCGCTCTCGACGTCGAAGAACAGCGCGCCGTGCACCTCGTCCTCGTCGTAGCGGACGATCAGCTCGACGCCGTAGTGGACGATCCGCAGGACGTGCGCGAGCCCGAGCGTGGTCACCACCAGCGGGGTGGTCAGCGCGATCGCCAAAGGCGCGACGCCCCCGTCCGGTGGGTCGTCCGGCGCGCTCGGAGCGGCGAGCGGTGCCAGGGCGAAGTACAGACCCAGGACGTCGCGCCACGCCTCGGTGTCCGGCTCCCCGGTGGCATCGGCCGCGGGGATCTGGCCCCAGGACCAGAGTCCGTCCACGTCACCGGCGCCGGCGCGGCCGACGAGGGTGTGTGCGTAGCCGCCGGTCGCCAGGTCGTGGGTGATCGTGTAGCGGAGGTCGACGACGCCGTCCTCGGGGTTGGGCGGGCCGTCGGGCAACCGGCCCTCCTCGGCGGCCTCCAGACCCGGACGCATCGAGTCGATGTCGCTGCCGAACTTCGCCAGACCGTCCTCGTGCGCCGTCTGCACGTCGACGGTCATCCGCAGCTCGAAGGCCGAGACCCGATCGCGCTCGAGCCGGACGGTGCCCCCAACCCGGCGCAGGAACGCGGGCTGCTGGCCCTGCGACGGGCGCGGTTCCGGCACCTTCTCGGGCTGCTCCTCCTTGCGCTCCTCCCGCGTGAGGCGTCCGGAGTAGGTCTCGGGGTGGGTCCGGGTGGCGAGCAGCGAGGCGACCGCGAGCCGGAAGTCGGCCTTGTGCGAGGCGTAGGTGGCTCGGTCGGCGGTGGCGGCGGCGTCGGCGGATACGTCGCCGAGGGTCTGGCCGGTCGTGAGGCGTACGTCGCCGGGGGTGGTCTCGAGCGGGTGCCGGTCCTCTCCCCACGCAGCGGGGTCGATCGCGACCTGCGGCCCGAGCAGCTGGCGCAGGCGGGCGGTCAACGCGTCGGCCCGGCGCTGGGCGAGCGGGTCGTTGTGGGCGACGTTGACCTCGGCCTCGAGGCTGGCGTAGCCGTCTACCCGCACGCGGGGCTTCGGCGTCGGGGCGTCGTCGTACAGCTTCTTGAAGGCCGTCAGGTCCAGGGTGTTGCCGACCGCCCCGGCCACCGGGGTCGCGCTCATCGGCGGGCTGGCCTCGCCGGGCTTGGGGTGGTCGAACTCGAAGTGCGCCTTGATCCGGCCGAGCTCCTCCACTCCGGTGATCGTCCACGCAGCGTCGACCTGCAGGTCGGCGCCCGCGGCCACCGTGACCTTGAACTGCCCGTTGGGTTCCGCGGTTCGCTGCGTGCCGTCGATCCTGAGAGCGCCGTCGGCGGGCGTGAGCTCCAGGAAGACGTCGAGGCCGTCCTCGCGCACCTTGCGGATCCGAGGCGACGGGGGTGTCAGCTCGGCCGTCTTGGGCTTGGCGGGCCCGATCGGTTGGGTCGAGCTCGTGGTCTGCGGGTCCGGGAAGACGTCCACCACGATGATCCGGCGCTGACCGGGGTTGCGGCTCGTCACCCGGATGGCGACCCGCTGGTCGGTGGAGAAGAGCCGGAAGCGCTGCAGCACCGACACGTCCTGCGGCTGGTTGCCGGGATCGTCGAAGAAGGCGTTGTCGGGGACGTCGGTCAGCGGGTCCGGGTGGTCCTCGCCGCTGACGACCGTGATCTCGAACGGTGCGGCGCCCGAGCGGACGTCCACGAACATCAGGTAGTTCTCGGTCTCGGGCCCCGCGCTGGAGGGCACCGTCACCTGGTAGGGGTCGACGTCGTCGGGGGTCGAAGGCGCCCGCTCGACGCGGGTCGGGTCGTGGGAGGACCCGTCGACGCCGTACAGCCGGATGCCGACGTCGAGGGTGTCTCCGAGGAAGTCGACGTCGATGTTAAAGTCGCCCCACACCTCGATGTCGTTGGGGTTGTTC
>JACCUS010000298.1 GCA_013811715.1 Nocardioidaceae bacterium | reverse complement strand
GGTCGAACTCGGCGTCGACCTCCTGCAGCGTCAGCGAGGGCGCTGCGGCGGGCGGGGGCAGCGACTTCAACGCGGCCCAGCCGATGCCGGCCTTGCGCTGTCGCAGCTCGCCGGCGAGGTACGCCACCACGATCGCGATGTCGTCCGCCGCGGCCCCCTGCAGCAGCCCGGCGATGGCCTTGCGCTTGGCCAGCCGGGACTGGGTTCCGGCGACCTCCCCCGAGGTCGCCACCACGTGGTACAACAGCATGTCGACCATGGTGGCAGGCAGACCCGACACTAAGGGTATGACTCGTGACGTCGTGGTACTGGTCACCGGGATCCCGGGGTCCGGGAAGACCACGCTGGCGCGCCGGCTGTCTACCGCTCTCCGGCTGCCGCTGCTGTCCCTGGACGTGGTGAAGGAGTCACTGTGGGACGACGCCACGTTCGCCGACCGGGCGCAGTGGCGCGCCGCCGCCCTCGAGGTCGTCTGGGCTCTGCTACCCGACATGCCCGTCGGCGCCATCATCGACCTTTGGGCAGACCCGGCGCACGACCCGTCGCCGCTCAGACAACGAGTAAGACAGTACGCCGACCGGCGCGCCTGCGAGGTGCTGTGCGAGGTCCCTGGCGAGCTGGCGGCGGAGCGCTACGCGGCTCGGGTGCGGCACCCTGGACACCTCCGCGACCACCCAGAGACGCTCGCGCGCATCAGGGCCGCCGCGGATCTCATCCGACCCCTCGGTGTCGGGCCGGTCTTGCGAGTCGACACGACAGGTGACGTCGATCTGACCCAAGTGGTCCAGTGGCTGCAACAGGCGGGCTAGTCCCAATACCGTTCAGTTAGAGTGGCAGCGGTGTAGTTTGGTGGCATGCCGAGAGCGGGTTGGAAGAAGCCAGAGTCGGATCGTCGGTTGTCGGATCTGGTGTCGGTGGGGGTGCTCACACGAGTGTTCCCGCCGCATCTGGTTGACGAGGTGGTCGCAGAGACCGGCCGTACTGAGCAGCGTCATCGGTCGTTGCCGGCGCGGGTGATGGCCTACTTCTCGATCGGGATGGCGTTGTACTCCGAGGGGTCCTATGAGGACGTCATTGCGCAGTTGACCGACGGACTCGCGTGGACCTCCGGATGGCGGGAGAGCTACAAGCCCCCGAGCAAGTCGGCGATCTTCCAGGCCCGGGCACGGCTCGGGTCTGAGCCGTTGGCCGCGCTGTTCGAGCGGGTGGCCGCGCCGATCGGTGCGGAGGCGACGCCGGGGGTGTGGTTGGCCGGGCGTCGTCTGGTCGCGATCGACGGGACCTGTCTCGATGTCGCCGACACG
The DNA here is from genome assembly GCA_013811715.1 of Nocardioidaceae bacterium. GTDB lineage: Bacteria > Actinomycetota > Actinomycetes > Propionibacteriales > Nocardioidaceae > JACCUS01. Next base: position 1,130 of record JACCUS010000298.1, on the reverse strand, counting down.
ACCGCGAATGCTGAGCACTTCGGTAGGCCGGGGGTCAACAAGGGCGAGCAGGCGGCGTTCCCGATGGCCCGGGTGGTGGCCTTGGCCGAGTGCGGCACGCACGCGATCTTCGCCGCCGAGATCGGCAAGTACTCCCAGTCCGAGGCCACCCTGACCGAGCCGCTCCTGGATCGGCTGGAGCCGGGCATGCTGCTCACCGCTGATCGCGGGTTCTTCTCCTATGCCTTGTGGCGCAAGGCGATCGGGACCGGTGCAGATCTGTTGTGGCGAGTGCGTACCGACAAGGCAGGCCCCAAACCGGTCCACGTCGAAGACCTTCCCGACGGGACTTGGTTGGCCCATGTGCGTCGCTCGACGCCCGCTGCAGCTCGCCGTGAGGAGCCGATGCTGGTCCGGGTCATCGACTACACCATTGAGGACGGTCGGGAGAACCCCACCGCCTACCGGCTCTTCACCACCATCCTCGACCCGGCCCAGGTCAACGCGACCGACCTCGCCGCGGCGTATACGCAACGATGGGAGATCGAGTTGTCCTTCGACGAGTTGAAGACCCATCAGCGCGGGCCGCGCACGGTGCTGCGTTCGAAGTCGCCAGACCTGGTCCTTCAGGAGATCTGGGGACACCTGTGCTGTCACTACGCGATCCGCTCCCTGATGGTCGAGGCAGCCACCCACTCCGGGCACGATCCGGACCGGATCAGCTTCGTCGCCGCACTGCGGATCACCAGGCAGACTCTCGCCCAACCGGGCGCTTTTCCCCCCTGACCAGCACGGACGTGACAGCCCCGGCTGGCTGAACTTCCTCCGCCGTCTCCTCGGCCGGCTCAACCCCAACCGACGCGCACGCACGGCACCCAGAGTCATCAAACGCAAGATGCCCAAGTGGCACGTCAAACGCGCCCACCACGCTGCCTGGCCGCAGCCCCAGCATCCGCCCGACTACCACATTCGTACCTCTAACTGAACGGTATTGACGTTAGCGGTGGTATGACGCGCCCTTGGTTGAGCGAACTCCTCGCCGATTGGTTGTGGGGCTCGACACCGAGTTCCGTGGTGTTGGGCACTCAGCCCCCGGCCGGCAGCCGATGCCGTGTCGCCCGGTCTCAGGCGTGCCGGACGAGCCCGATCAC
>JACCUS010000249.1 GCA_013811715.1 Nocardioidaceae bacterium | reverse complement strand
TCCATCGCTTCCACGCTTGCGAGCTACGCGGGCGGGATGGGCGCCTACGCCGCGGCCAACGCTTTCCTCGACGCCTTTGCCCTGGCTGAGACGCAGGCAGGGCGGCCGGTGCAGGTGTTGAACTTCGCCGCCTGGGCCAACACCGGCATGGCAGCCGCTCCCGCATTCCGAGCCGCCGCGGCGGCGAAGGGTGTGCCGCAACTATCCACCGAGCAGGCATTACAAGCGCTGTACGACGCGACAACCCTCAACTCTCCACAACTACTAGTCATGGACGCCGGTCGCCAGGCCGGTCGCGTCGAGGACACCGGTGATGCGGTGCCCGCCACCCGGACGTCGGTGCCAATGCGGGAGCAGGTCCGCACCGCAGACTCCCCAGCGCGGGACGTGATCGCCAGCCTGATCGCTGCCGAGCTCGGTCAGAGGGCGCATGACATCGACGACGACACATCATTCCTGGCAATGGGGCTGGACTCTCTGACTGCTGTCGATCTGGTGAAGAAGCTCGAGCACGAGATGGGGCGGGCACTTCCGACAACGCTGCTCTTCGAACACTCCTCGATCGCTCGATTGTCGGCCCACCTGTCGAGGACGCCTTCGGAGGAGCAGATCGCGGAGGTAGCCGCGCAGCATGACGATGAGTCGTCGTTCGCGCTGACGCCGGTGCAGCTGGCGTTCCACACGACCGGAAAGCTGCATCCCGATATCGGGTCTTACGCCTATCTGCGGCAGACCGTAGTCGGGGAGTTGGATGCGGATCTCCTTGCCCAGTCTTTGGTCTTCCTCGAGCGACGCCATCCCATGCTGCGCATGCGCATTCGCTCCGACGGCGGGCAGCCGCGACAGGTCATCCGGCCATCCATCGAGACAGACTGGCCCGACTGGTTCGAGACCTCCGACCTCGACGGTCCGATCGAGGCAGTCGAGGATGACCTGTGCAACCGCGTGTTCCGGCTAGCGAATGAGCCCCCGATCCGGGTCCTCCTGTTGCGCGAAGGTGCCGACCGGGCAGCTTTGCTCATCCTCCTGCATCACGCGGCAGCCGACGGCGCAAGCCTGAATGTCCTGTGTGAAGAGCTTTGGCAGGTCTACACCGCGATGAGCCAGGGGCGAGCGCCGGAGCTGCCGTCCCTGCACTCCCACTTTCGCGACTATGTCGACTCCATCGGAAAGCTGAGGGCGTCGGAGGCGTTCGCCGCCGACTGCCGCTACTGGCGCGAGCGTTTGGAGGTGACCGGGCAAGCGCAGCCGAAGTCCTTGACTTACGACGGTGACCTCGATGCAGAGCCTTCCGGTCCGCTGGCTGCCCGGCAGTTTGTGACCGGCGCTTCGGTCACCGAGGCGTTGCAGGAACGCGCCGCCGAGCTCGACGTTTCGCTGTTTCACCTGGTGCTCACTGCCTACATCCGGCGACTGGCTTGTTGGGGCGGCCAGCAGCAAGTCACGGTCAACGTGGCCCGTGCCGGACGAGAGGCACGCGTGCAAGACATCGCGCGGCTCGTCGGCCCCTTCGCCGACACACTTCCGGTCACCGTCACGGTGCACGAGACCGGCGATACCGCTGCCTTACCGCACGAGGTGCGGGTGGCCTGGCTCGACAGCGAAAGACGCGGAAGTGTGACGACGCTCGACCTGGCGCGACTGCTGCCGACCATCGATACGGCCCCACGGACGGCTGGCACGGCCAGCTTCAGTTTCGCTCGCTTTCCGCTCGAATCCCAGCCGGGATGCCCGGTCAGCATCACGGCTACCGCGGCGCGGACTGCATCGGCGGCTACGCAGCTAGGCTTGGTCTGCTGGGAATTCGAAGGTGCCCTGAACTTCTCGTGGAACTATCCCGGAAACCGCTTCTCGCCCGAGACCATCGAGCGCTTCACCAACGAGTACCTGGCCGAGCTCACCGCGACGGCAGGCTGTGCCGCCACACCAGCCACGGAGTCCTCGGTCGCCCAGCGCATCCGAGCACAATGCCGGCGTACGCCGGAAGCGGTCGCCGTCGAGGCGGGCGATGTCACGCTGACCTACGCCCAGCTCGACCAGTCGGCCCACCGGCTGGCGGCGCGACTGCGTCGGCACGGCATCAAGGCGAACGACCGCGTGGCGTTGCTGACCTCACCCGGCGCCGACACGGTCGTCGGGCTCCTGGGTGTCCTCCATGCCGGGGCTGCCTGGGTGCCTCTGGACTCGGCGCACCCACTGCAGCGGCTGGCTGGCCAGGTCGCTAGGGCTGGTGTAACAGCAGTCGTCTGTCATGGTTCCACCCGTGAGGTTGCCGATCGGCTGGGCGAGCTTGGCGTCATCGACCTGGACGCTCCGTCAACCGAGGAACCATGCGCTGATGGCCCGGACCCTGCTGTCCGTCCGCATGACGTTGCCTACATCATCTTCACCTCCGGAACCACGGGGCGCCCAAAGGGCGTTCCCATCACGCATTCGGCGATGACGACATAC
>JACCUS010000245.1 GCA_013811715.1 Nocardioidaceae bacterium | reverse complement strand
GCGGCCAGGCCTGAGCGCCGTACCGGAGAAATCTCGCGATGCCGTTCCACATCCCCGCCGACCTGCACGCCGACCTGATGCCGCTGGCGTTCCTGCTGGGGCACTGGCAGGGCAACGGGCACGGCGACTACCCGACGATCGAGAAGTTCCAATTCGGGCAGGAGATCGCGTTCACCCACGACGGCCGCCCCTTCCTCCACTACTTCAGCCGCACCTGGCTGGTCGACGAGGGGGGCGCCGAGGTCCGGTCGCTGGCACTGGAGACGGGGTTCTTCCGGCCGCGTCCCGAGGGCGGTCTCGAGGTGGTGCTGACCCACCCGACCGGGGTCGCGGAGATCTACTACGGCAGAGTCGACGGCGCCAAGATCGAGATCGCCACGGACGCCGTGGCCCGCACCGAGTCCGCAAAGGAGTACGCCGGCGGCCACCGGCTGTACGGGCTGGTCGAGGGCGACCTGCTGTGGACCTTCGACATGGCCGCCGTCGGGCTGCCCGTCCAGTCGCACATCTGGGCGCGGTTGCAACGCGCCTGATCGTCGGTCCGGGCTTTCCGGGCGCCTAGACTGGTGCGGTGGAACTTCAGGAGCGCCTTCGCGCGCGGGGCTACCGCCTCACGCCGCAGCGCGCGCTCGTGCTTGAGGCGGTGACCACGCTCGGTCACGCCACCCCCGAGGATGCTCTCGGCTGGATTCGCGAACGCGCCTCCGGGGTCAACATCTCCACCGTGTATCGCGCCCTCGAGCTGCTCGAGGGGCTTGGTCTGGTCAGGCACACGCACCTGGGACACGGCGCTCCGACGTACCACGCGTCGACCACCCCCGAGCACGTGCACCTGGTGTGCCGTCAGTGCGGCGGCATCAGCGAGGTCGAGCCCGACGCAGTCCAGCCGATGGTGGAGGCGCTGGAGCGAAGCTCTGGATTCGTGGCCGACGTCGGCCACCTGGCCGTGTTCGGTCTCTGTAAGGAGTGTGCGAGGTGACACGGTCCAGTCCGTTGCTAGCCCTGCCCGGCGCGGTCGAGGCCGACGGCATCGACGCGGGGGTGGCGGCCCACTACGGCGATCCGTTCCGGGAGCAGAAGGCGCTGCTGGCCGGTGAGGGGTTCGTCGACCTGTCACACCGCGACGTCGTGCGCGTCAGCGGCCCCGACCGCCTCGGCTGGCTGCACTCGCTCACCACCCAGCAGCTCGAATGCCTGGCCCCGCACACGGCGGTCACCACGCTGGTGTTGTCGCCGCACGGGCGCGTCGAGCATGCGATGTCGGGGTACGACGACGGCGAGTCGTTCTGGGCCCACGTCGAGCCGGGCGCCGCGCCGGCCTTGGTCGGCTGGCTGGACTCGATGCGTTTCATGATGCGGGTCGAGGTGGCCGATGTCTCGGCGGAGTGGGCGGCCGTGGCGCACTCGGCCACCGCGGTCGAGCTTGTACGCCGTACCGGGCTGGCCGATGGAGCCAGCGGCACGCCGTGCGGGGTGTGGGCGTTCGAGGCGCTGCGGATCGCCCGCGGCGAGGCGCGCTTCGGCCAGGACACCGACCAGCGGACGATCCCGAACGAGGTGGGTTGGATCGGGTCGGCGGTGCACCTGGAGAAGGGCTGCTACCGCGGGCAGGAGACGGTGGCGCGGGTGTACACGCTCGGGCGGCCGCCGCGTCGGCTGGTGCTGCTGCATCTCGACGGGTCGGTCGACCAGCTGCCGGCGTCTGGCGACTCCGTCGAGCTCGACGGCCGGCAGGTTGGTTTCGTCGGCTCCGCCGCTCGGCACTTCGAACTGGGGCCGGTCGCGCTCGCGGTGGTGAAGCGCAACGTGCCGGTCGATGCTCAGTTGCTGGCCGGCGGGGTCGCAGCCGCCCAAGAGGTGCTGGTCGACCCCGAGGTCGGTCTGCACGTCCGCGCCCGCCTCTGACGGCGGGCAGCGGTCGAGGAAGGCCGAGGTGGCGGGGTGAGCGCGGTGTGGATGGAGGGCGTGGTTAGCGATTCGGTCGCCGCTGCGGTTGCCAGCTATGCGCTGGCCCCGCCTCGCAGCGCTGGCGGGCCGGGCCGTTGGCCGTCTCCGCCGGATGCGAAGAGAAATGTTGGCCAACCTCTTGTGCGAGGGCGCTCGACGCCTTATGGTCTGCGCACGGCGCCATCGCGCCTTACCCTCCGTGCGACCCTCCTGGGCCGCCCCCATCTGCCATGGAGGCAGGCATGCGCCAACCTCGACGTGCGGTCATCCCAACCGCGCTGTTTGTCCTCGCGGTGAGCACAGCGCTCACCCCCTCCGCATTAGGCCACCCGGAGTCTGACCCGGACGGACCGGTCAGCTCCGATGACCCCTACCACCACGACGACCAGCACGGTAGCGACGGCGGCCATCTCCCGGCGTCGAGCAAGAACGTAAACCTGATCGGCAAGGTGGACAACCTCACCACCGTTGACGGCGGCATCAGCGACGTCGCGGCCTTCAAGAACTACGCCTACCTCGGCGCGTTCCACCCCGAGTGCAGCGGCCGCAACCCCGGCAGCCAGGGCGGCGGGGTGCACATCGTCGACGTCCGCGACCCGGAGAACCCGGTCAAGGTGGCGTTCGTCCCGGCCGACCCGAACAGCTACGTCGGCGAGGGTGTGCACGTGTTCCACATGTCCACACCGGCCTTTACCGGCGACGTGCTCGTGCACAACAACGAGACCTGTAATGGCAACCTGTTCGCACCGAGCGGGGTGTCGATCTGGGACGTGACCGACCCGCGAGCACCGAAGCCTCTGACCCTCAACTTCGGCGACGCCAGCCCAGCCGTGCCGAGGCAGACCTACCACACCACCCACTCCGTTCAGGGCTGGGCGGACGGAAACAAGGCGTACGTGGCGCTGCAGGACAACCAGGAGCTGAAGGACGTCGACATCATCGACATCAGCGACCCGCGCAACCCGACGTTCCTGTCCGAACGCGGCCTCGAGGACTGGCCGGGCGCATACGGCTCGTACGCCAACGGCGAGACGGTCAACCACCACGACATGCAGGTCCAGAAGATCGACGGTCACATGTTCATGGCGGTGTCCTACTGGGACGCGGGACAGGTGCTGCTGAACGTGGACGACCCGGCCAACCCGGTCTTCATCACCGACTCCGACTTCAGCTCGCCGGACCCCGAGACCGGCTTCGAGATCGCCGAGGGCAACTCGCACCAGTCCTACTGGAGCTCTGACGGCAAGTACCTGCTATCGAGCGACGAGGACTTCTCGTCGTCCCGCACGCTGTTCCAGATCACCAGCGGCGCCAACGTGGGTGCTTTCAGCGCCGGCTCGTTCAGCTGGACACCGCCGCTGCCCGCTGAGGGCCTCGCCGGCACGACCGTGTACGGCGGCAGCGGCTGCGAGGAGGACACGAACGGCAACGGCATCAGCGACCGTGCCGAGGTCCCCTCGGCGGAGTCGACGGGTGCTGACATCGTCGTCTTCACCCGCGGCGCCTGCTTCTTCTCCAAGAAGACGGAGTCCGGTCAGTTGGCCGGGTACGACGGGGTCATCGTGGCGCAGAGCCACGCCGGCACCCGCAACGGTCTGCTGCCTGACGCGTTCATCTGCGGGTCTCAGGGTCACCCCTACACGCCGACGAAGCCGGCGATCTGCATCGGACACCGGGCGGCACACCTGCTGTTCAACGACGAGGCGAACTACTTCGGACCTGACATCGCGGCCGGCGGTGACATGCCTGCCATCGGCACACTGGGTGAGTCGGTGTCGGCGAAGAACACCTACGACGGCTGGGGCTACATCCACCAGCACGACGGCATGACCCTGAAAGAGCAGGACACCTATGCGGTGCCCGAGGCGCTCGACCCGGCGTTCGCGACGGGCTTCGGAAACCTGACGGTGCACGAGGTCAAGACCGACCCACGGGCCGGCAAGTACTTGGCCTACGCCTCCTGGTACGACGCCGGGCTGCGGGTGATGAAGTTCGGCCCGAACGGCATTACCGAGGCAGGGCACTTCATCGGTGAGGGTGGCAACGACTTCTGGGGCGTCTACCCACTCATGCAAGGTAAGTCTGGCCCCAACTCGACGGCCCGTCCGCTGCTGATGATGAGCGACCGCGACAGCGGACTGTGGATCTTCC
>JACCUS010000231.1 GCA_013811715.1 Nocardioidaceae bacterium | reverse complement strand
CTGCCGACGCGCCGGCGCGCGAGAAGGCGACGCTGCTCGAGATCCTCGGCGCCGACGTGCGGTTAGGCCCGGGCTCGAGCGCCGAACTGCCGGCCGAAGCAGATCTGTTGGTCACATCACCGGGGTGGCGACCGGTCGCACCGATCTTCGCCGCTGCCGCCGCCCGCGGCGTCCCGGTCTGGGGCGATGTCGAGCTGGCCTGGCGGCTGCGTGACCCGGCGCACGCGACTCCGTGGCTGTGCCTGACCGGCACGAACGGCAAGACCACGACCGTTCGGATGCTCGAAGAGATACTGACGGCAGACGGTCGGAACGCGGTAGCGGCCGGGAACATCGGGACCCCGATGTGCGAGGTCGTGATGAACCCCGAACCGTTCGACGTCGTCGCCGTCGAGCTCTCGTCCCACCAGCTGCACTGGATGGGCTCACTGTCGGCGCAGGCCGCGGCGGTTCTCAACGTCGCCCCTGACCATCTCTCCTGGCACGGCGACCTGCGCAACTACCAGACCGCCAAGGCCTCGATCTACCGGAACTGCCAGGTCGCATGCGTCTACAACGTCGATGACCCGGTGACCAAACGGATGGTCGAGGCGGCTGATGTGGTCGAAGGCTGCCGTGCCATCGGGTTCACGCTGGGGATCCCAGGGGTCGGCATGCTCGGCGTCGTCGATGGTTCGCTGGCCGACCGCGCCTTCATCGAGGGTCGCGAGCGCAACGCGGCCGAGCTGGCCAGCGTGAGCGACGTACCCACCCAGGCGCCGCACAACGTCGCCAACGCTCTCGCTGCCGCCGCGCTGGCGCGAGCCCACGGCGTGGCTGCCGGAGCGGTACGACGCGGTCTCTCGGGCTTCCGGCTCGACGAGCACCGGATCACCGACGTAGCCTCCGTCGAAGGCGTCCGGTACATCGACGACTCCAAGGCCACCAACCCGCACGCCGCGCTTGCCTCCCTGACCGCGTTCGACTCCGTCGTCTGGGTGGCCGGCGGGCTGGCGAAGGGCGCGAGTTTCGACGAGCTGGTGCGCACCGCCCGGGGACGACTGCGAGGCGTGGTGCTGATGGGCGCCGACAGGGACGCGATCTCGGCAGCGCTCTTGCGACACGCGGACGATGTCCCGGTGATCGAGGTCGGCGACACCGACACTGGGGTGATGGAGCGCGTCGTGACCGCTGCAGCCTCCCTCGCCCACCCCGGCGACACCGTGCTGCTGGCGCCAGCGTGCGCGTCCCAGGACATGTTTGCCGACTTCTCCGAACGCGGCGACGCCTTCGTCGCAGCCGTCGCGAGGTTGCGCGGACGTTGACGCGGTTTCGGTGTCCGGCTGGCTGGCGGCTCATCGGGCGATCGAGGAAAGGGCAGACCAAGCCGACATGGCGACAGCGAGCGAGGAGCGATGGCGCGCACGCGGTCACGACGGCTTCTGGGTCTCGCTGAAGCAGGCTCTCGACCGGCCGCAGACGTCGTACCAGCTCGTGTTGGGTGTGGCCGGGCTGCTCTTGGTGCTCGGTCTCCTCATGGTCCTCAGCGCGTCGAGTGTCTCCTCCCTTCGTGAATACGGAAGCTCCTACGCGATCTTCGTCAAGCAGGCCATGTGGGTGGCGATCGGGCTCCCGCTCGCCTGGGTGGCGTCCCGGCTGCCGCTGAGGTGGGTCCGGGCCATGTCCTGGCCGGCACTCGTCGGCTCGGTGGCGCTCGTCGCCCTCACCTACGTGCCGCAGATCGGCGTGGAGGTGAACGGCAACCGCAACTGGTTGTCGGTCGGCGGCTCATTCCAGCTGCAGCCGTCGGAGTTCGCCAAGCTCGCGCTGGTGCTGTGGTGCGCCGACGTGTACGCCCGCAAGGGAAAGCTGCTACGGCAGTGGCGACACCTGATCGTGCCGATGCTGCCGGCATGCCTCCTCGTCGTCGGCCTGGTCGTCGGGCAGGGCGACCTCGGAACCGCCTTGGTGCTCTTCGCGATCGTGCTCGGCATGCTCTGGGTGGTCGGTGCGCCCGCGAAGCTCTTCGCCGGCACGTTCCTCGCCGTGTTGGCGCTGGCCTTCGCGTTGGCCACCACCGAGCGGGAGCGGGTCCAGCGGCTGACGAGCTTCGTCGACCCCATGGCGGTGTACGGCGACACCGGGTGGCAGGCCAGCCACGGGTTCTTCGCGCTGGCCACGGGTGGGCTGTGGGGTCGCGGGATCGGCGCCAGCAGCCAGAAGTGGGGCGGGCTGCCGGAGTCCCACACCGACTACATCTTCGCGATCATCGGAGAGGAGTTCGGGCTTTTCGGCACGCTGGTGGTGCTGTGCCTCTTCGTCACGCTGGCCTACGCGGGTATCCGCATCGCCGCGCGCACCAAGGACACCTTCGTCCGCTACGCGGCAGCAGGGATCGTGGTGTGGCTTCTCGGCCAGGCGGTCATCAACATGGGCATGGTGCTCGGCCTGCTGCCGGTCATCGGCATCCCCCTTCCGCTGATCTCCTATGGTGGTTCGGCGTTGCTTCCGACGCTCGTGGCCCTCGGTCTGCTCTTGTCCTTCGCCCGCACCGAACCCGGCGCCGAAGCAGCGCTGCGGGCCAGGCGTCGTACCGGACGTCGCGGTCTGTTCCGGTCACGGCGATAGGAGCGGCGCGTGCGAGTCCTTCTGGCGGGTGGTGGGTCTGCCGGCCACACCTCACCGTTGATCGCCACCGCCGACGCCTTGCGCCGGCGGCTCCCGGAGGTCGAGATCACCTGCCTGGGCACCGAGCGTGGGTTGGAGGGGCGGGTCATCCCCGAAGCCGGCTACCGGCTCGAGCTGATCCCGCCCGTACCGCTGCCCCGCAAGCCGTCCGGGGGCCTGCTCCGGGTCCCCGGCCGTCTCCGGGCGGCGGTGGCTGCGACACGCGAGGTGTTGCGCAGGGTCCAACCGCACGTCGTCGTCGGGTTCGGCGGCTACGTCTCGATGCCCGCCTACCTCGCGGCGCGGAGGGCGAAGCTGCCCCTCGTGATCCATGAGGGGAACGCCCTTCCCGGTATCGCGAACCGGTTCGGTGCACGGTTTTGCACCGACGTCGTGGCCACCTCGTTCCCCGCCACCCGGCTGCCGCACGCGCAGTTCATCGGTCTGCCGATCCGTCGGTCGATCTCGACGCTGGACCGTGCCGAGATGCGAGCGCTCGCGCGTGACCACTTCGGGCTCGAGCAGGATGCGCCGACCCTCCTGGTCACCGGCGGATCGCAAGGCGCCAGGCGCATCAACGACTCGATGTGCGCGGCAGCGCCGGCGATGGCAGCCGCGGGGGTGCAGGTGCTGCATGTGAAGGGTCCAAAGGGTGTGGTCGAGCTCCCCGAGACCAGGGGCGTCAATCCACCGCCGTACGTCGTCGTGTCGTACGTGGACCGGATGGACCTCGCCTACGCCGCGGCGGACGCGGTTGTCGGCAGGGCAGGCGCCAACTCGGTCACCGAGGCGGCCGCCATCGGGCTCCCAGCGGTGTTCGTGCCGCTGCCGATCGGCAACGGCGAGCAGGCTTTGAACGCCGCAGCCGTCGTAGAGGCCGGAGGCGGGCTGCTCGTCGACGACTCCGCCTTCACCGCCGAGTGGGTCAGCCGCCACCTGCCGCCGCTGCTCACCGACCAGACGCGGTTGGCGAAGATGGGGGCCGCCGCCGACCGGCTGATCCGACGTGACGCCGACGACGTCTTGGCCGGGCTCATCATCGACCGGGTGCAGCGATGAAGATCCCCGTTCCGGAGCAGGTGGACCCTGCCGAGGCTCTCGGCAGGGTCCACTTCGTGGGCATCGGGGGCGCCTCTCTGTCGGGCCTCGCTCGCATCATGACAGCCCGAGGGCTCACCGTGACCGGCAGCGATGCCAAGGAGTCGACGGTGCTGACATCCCTGCGTGCATTGGGGATCGTCTGTCGCGTCGGCCACGCGAGAGCCCATGTCGAGGAGGCGGACACGGTCGTGGTCTCTACCGCGATCCGCGCCGACAATCCCGAGGTCGCGCGGGCTGGAGAGCTTGGCCTGCGGGTATGGCCGCGGTCGGCAGCGGTGCAGTCGGTGCTGCTGGGCCGGAAGGCGATCGTGGTCACCGGCACCCACGGCAAGACCACGACCACCTCGATGCTGACGACTGCGCTGCTGGCGTGCGGCGCCGACCCGTCGTACGCGATCGGTTCAACGCTCAACGCCTCCGGGCTGAACGCCGCGGCCGGGACCGGGGACATCTTCGTCGCCGAGGGCGACGAGAGTGACGCGGCGATCTTGGCCTACACGCCCGCCGGCGCCGTGGTCACCAACGTCGATGCGGACCACCTCGACCACTTCGGCAGCGTCGAGGCCTACACCCAGGTCTTCGACGCGTTTCTCGACCGCATCCAGCCCGAAGGGTTCGTCGTCTGTTGCGTCGACGACCCCGGTGCCGCACGGCTGGCCGATCTCGCCGACGACACCGATCTGGAGGTGATCCGGGTGGGGCGCGGGGAAGGGTGCGACCTGCGGGCGACGAGCCTCGCCTTCGCCGGCGAGACGTCGACATTCGAGGTGCGGGCAGCAGGCAGGTCGGTCGGTGCGGTGGCCCTGCGAGTGCCCGGCGCGCACTTCGTCGTCGACGCGCTCGCCGCCTTGGCTGCGGGTCTCCGGCTCGGCTACGGGTTCGAGGCCCTCTCGGCGGGGCTGGCGGGCTTCCGGGGGAGCGGTCGTCGGATGGAGTTCAAGGGCAGAGCCGACGGCATCGCGGTCTATGACAGCTATGCCCACCACCCGGCGGAGATCACCGCTGACCTCCAAGCGGCCAGGGCCATCGCCCTTGACGGCCGTGTCGTCGTCTGCTACCAGCCCCACATGTACAGCCGCACCAGGGTGTTCGGGGCCGCGATGGGCACCGCCCTCGGCGTCGCCGACGAGGTGGTGGTGATGGACGTGTACGCCGCGCGCGAGGATCCCGAGCCCGGGGTCGGCGGGGGCACCGTCGCCGAGGCGATTCCACTGCCCGCCGACCGGGTCGAGTTCGAAGCCGACTGGTCGAAGGTGGCCGCCCGGGTGGCAGAGCGTGCACATCCGGGTGACCTGGTGCTGACGATGGGCGCTGGCGACGTTACCGATATCGGACCTATGGTGCTCTCCTTGCTCGAGCAGCGGACCAGTGGACGGCTATGACTGGTTCGAGCGAGTTTCCGTACCGGCTCAACCGTCGGCAACGGTGGCGACGACGCCTCGTTGTCAAGCGGTCATGGCTCGTCGCCGTGACGGCGGCCGCGGTCTTCGGGTTCGCCGGCTGGGTCGTGTTCTTCTCCTCCTGGCTGGCCACCGAGGTCGTGAGTGTCAAAGGTGCGGAGAAACTGTCGCCGGACGACGTGATCGCGACCGCCGGCGTCGACCTCGGCACCCCGTTGGTGCGGATCAACCTCGACGTGGTCCGCGACCGCATCGCGGACATCCCGGTGGTGGACAGTGTCTCAGTGCACCGGTCGTGGCCGCACACCATCGAGATCAGCGTCACCGAGCGTCAGCCGATCGCCGCCGTCCGTCGTGGGCGCGGCTGGTGGGTGATGGACAAGGAGGGTGTCGTCTTCTGGCACACACCGGTCCGGCTCAAGGCACTTCCGGTCGTCAAGGCTTTGGGCGAGGGACAGCCCGATACGCTGCGGGAGGTGGGATCGGTGCTCAACGCGCTTCCCGACCGGCTGCGGACCGCGACACAGCGGGTCGAGGCGAGAACGATGGACTCGATCACGCTTCGGCTCGAGAACGGGCGTGAGGTCTTCTGGGGAAGCGCGGCGGACTCGGACCGGAAGGTGGCGGTGCTGGCGGTGCTGTTGGATCAGCGGGCCGCGGTGTACGACGTGAGCGTCCCCGCGAGGCCGACCACGTCCGGTTAGCGCGTCGTGTCGTCGGTTCGCCGGGGGGATCCAGGTCCAGACACGTGGGTCGACCAGAGGGGGCCGCAGAGCGTCGAGGGCTTCTTCGGCGGGGCGGCTTGGCGACTCACCAGATGCGGGTGGGTTGGTGACGAAGGTCCAACCCCAGGTATTCGAGGATTCCCCGTGTCGGTTGGGCGTGTCGGTTGCCCGCGTTCCGCCCGCTGGCCTAAGTTATTCGCCGACAACAGGTTGACATAACTATAACCCTCTAGTTGAGGATAAGAGTTCTGGTGGATCTGTGTCCTTCCCCGGAGCATCCCGCACCACCCAAGGAAGGCCACCAGCACGGTGGCGAGGAACCAAGTCGAGAGGCACCTGTCGTGGCAGCACCGCAGAATTATCTGGCGGTCATCAAGGTTGTGGGTATTGGCGGCGGCGGAGTCAACGCCGTCAACCGGATGATCGAGGTCGGACTCCGAGGGGTGGAGTTCATCGCCATCAATACCGACGCGCAGGCGCTGCTCATGAGCGACGCCGACGTCAAGCTCGACATCGGCCGCGACCTCACCCGGGGTCTCGGGGCGGGCGCCGACCCGGTGGTCGGAGGCAAGGCCTCAGAAGACCACGCCGGGGAGATCGAGGAGGTGCTCAAGGGTTCTGACATGGTCTTCGTCACCGCGGGCGAGGGCGGCGGCACTGGCACCGGCGGCGCGCCCGTCGTGGCACGGATCGCGCGTTCGCTGGGGGCCTTGACGATCGGTGTGGTCACCCGCCCGTTCGCCTTTGAGGGCCGGCGGCGGGCCAACCAGGCCGAAGAGGGCATCGCAGAGCTGCGCGAAGAGGTCGACACCCTCATCGTGATCCCGAACGACCGGTTGCTGTCGATCTCCGACCGCAGCGTCAGCGTGCTCGACGCGTTCAAGCAGGCCGACCAGGTGCTGTTGCAGGGCGTCTCAGGCATCACCGACCTGATCACGACTCCTGGACTCATCAACCTCGACTTCGCCGACGTCAAGTCGGTGATGCAGAACGCCGGCTCGGCCCTGATGGGGATCGGGCGCGCGAACGGCGACGACCGCGCCGTCGTCGCTGCCGAGATGGCCGTGTCCAGCCCGTTGCTGGAGGCGTCGATCGACGGAGCGCACGGCGTCTTGCTGTCGATCTCTGGTGGCTCAGACCTCGGGCTGTTCGAGATCAACGAAGCCGCTGCGCTGGTGTCGCAGGCAGCCCACGCCGAGGCCAACATCATCTTCGGCGCGGTGATCGACGACGCGCTCGGCGACGAAGTCCGCGTCACGGTGATCGCGGCCGGCTTCGACGGCGGGATGCCCAAGCGCCGTGACCAGAGCCAGCCGGCGCTACGGCGAGACACTCCCCAGGCCAGGTCGCAGCCGGCGGCACCTACCCAGCCAGCGCCTCAGTCCGGGACCGATCGACAGGCTGCCGAGCAGGCGCCGCCGGCACCCGCCCGGGCCGCTGCGAGCTCGCCGTACGCGCCGCAACGTCAGCCTCGAGCGATCCCGTTCGACGACAACGAGGACCTCGACGTCCCCGACTTCTTGAAGTAGTCCGTGTTCGCCTGTCGTGAGCGTCGGCAAGGCGGCTCCGGTGTCGTGGACGTCGCGTTCACCGATCGTCACGGCGGGGTGAGCGCGCCTCCCTACGACAGCCTCGACCTGAGTCGTTCCCGGCCGGGGAGAGACGAGGAGCTTCGGGCCAACATGTCCTTGCTGGCGAGAGAGTTCGGCGTCGACGGCTTCGTCGTGATGCGCCAGGTCCATGGCGCGGACGTCGCGGTGGTTGACTCACTCGACGTCGACCTTCCCGTGTGCGATGCGTTGGTCACCGACACGCCCGGGGTTGCCTTGTGCGTGGGTGTGGGCGACTGCGCCCCAGTGGTGCTGGCCGATGTCGACCAGGGCGTGGTCGGCGTCGCGCACGCCGGCCGCCCCGGTGTCGTCGCCGGCGTCGTGCCGGCGGTCATTGACGTCATGCGGTCTCGGGGGGCACAGACCATCCAGGCGTGGATCGGGCCGCACGTGTGCGGCGGCTGTTACGAGGTGCCCGAGCCGATGCGCGCCGGCGTAGCCGCCCTGGTCCCGGCCGCGTACGCCTGTACGACGTGGGGGACGCCGTCCATCGACATCGGGGCTGCCGTGACCGCCCAACTGCAGGCCGCCGGCTGCCTCGTCTCTGACGTCAGCCGCGCATGCACGCGCGAGTCCGACGACTTCTTCTCCTACCGGCGCGACGGAGACTGGTCCGGCAGAGCCGCGGGGATCGTGGTCAGGCGGGCTGCGCCACATGGCTGACGAACCGCGCCGCCAGTCTTTGGCTCGTGGCCTTCGAAACGTCGACGAGCGGGTCACGAAGGCGGCGGAGAGTGCGGGCCGGGACCCTGCGCTGATCACCACGGTCGTGGTCACGAAGACGTGGCCCGCGACCGACCTTCGCCTGTTGCACGAGCTGGGCGTGCGTGACTTCGGCGAGAACCGGTGCCACGAAGGTGCGGGGAAGGCGGCGGAGTTGGCAGGGCTCGACCTCACCTGGCACTTCATCGGTCAGATCCAGTCCAACAAGGCGACGAAGGTCGCCCGGTACGCCGACGTGGTGCACTCGGTGGACTCTGTCCGGGTCGCCCACCGGCTCAGCTCAGGAGCGCAGCAGCGGGCGGGCGTCGTGAACTGCTTCATCCAGGTCAACCTGGACCCCGAAGGCACGCGGGAGAGGCGAGGGGGACTGTCCTCGGATGCGATCGACGAGGTCGCCGACACGATCGAAACGGCCACGGGGCTTCGGCTGGTCGGTGTGATGGGCGTGGCGCCGCTGGGCGCCGACCCCGCGCCTTCCTACCGGCGACTGGCGGATGTGAGCCGTCGTCTGGTCGAGAGGCATCCAGGGGCGAGGGCTGTTTCGGCGGGGATGAGCGCCGACGTGGAGGAGGCAATCTTTGCGGGCGCGACACACGTGCGTGTCGGAAGCGCGGTTCTCGGCGAGCGGCCGCCGCTCCGGTAGTGTCAGGTCCGACAGTTCGCCGCCGGCGGGCAGCTCCACATTCATCAGCACTGTAAGCATTGTCGAGATAGCGGAGGCAACGAGGTCATGGCGGGTGCAATGCGCAAGGTCGGGGTCTACCTGGGCCTGCTCGAGGACACTGACCGCTACGAAGACGACTACTATCCCGACGACGAGACGGCTGCGCGGCCGGCGCCCACTCGACCAGTTCAGGCAGTTCGCGACCGCCCCGCCCCTGTGGCCTCCTTGTCCGAGCGCCGTAGACCCGGCTCGGTGGCGGAGTTGTCCCGGATCACCACGCTGCATCCGCGCAACTACAACGAAGCCCGCACGATCGGTGAGCACTTCCGGGAGGGCATCCCGGTGATCATCAATTTGTCCGAGATGGACGACGACGACGCAAAGCGGCTCGTCGACTTCTCCGCCGGGTTGGTCTTCGCCGTACGCGGGTCCATCGAGCGCGTGACCAGCAAGGTGTTCTTGCTCTCGCCACCGAACGTGTCCGTGGCCGCTGAGGACAAGCAGCGCATCGCCGAAGGCGGGTTCTTCAACCAGAGCTGACTAGGTGGACCGTCTAGGCTTCCCTCGTGGCTGTCGCCGGCGTCTTCATCGAGCTCGTCCTTTGGTTCTTCATCTTGTTCCTGTTGGCGCGGATAGTCGCCGACTGGGTGCAGATGTTCGCCCGGTCGTGGGAACCCCGCAGTGGGATGCTGGTGCTCTTGGAGATCATCTACTCCGGGACCGACCCGCCAATCAAGGTGTTCCGCCGCTTCGTGCCCCCGCTGCGCCTCGGCGGAATGGCCATCGACCTTTCGGTCATCTTTGTGTTGCTGATCTGCTATGTCTTGTGGTACGTCAATCGGCGGACGCTGCTGTTCGGCTAAGGTGTCGGGTGTCGACACGCTAGCCGACGCGGACAGTAGACGGGTCAGCGTTGCCCCGCCCATCCACACCGACTCATACCAGAGGTGAGTTCATGTCGTTGACACCCGAGGACGTGCACAAGAAGACCTTTACGCCCGTTCGCCTCCGTGAGGGATACGACATGGGGGAGGTCGACCAGTTCCTTGACGAGGTCGAGGTCGAGCTGAGGCGGTTGCACCGTGAGAGCGACGACCTGCGTTCTCAGCTCTCGACGGCTTCGACAGCGACGCCTCAGAGCGAGCCCGAGACGGCCACTGAGCCCGAGACGGCCACTGAGCCAGAGACGGCTTTGCGGTCCGAGCCCGATGCCGAGCCGGTGAGCGAGCCGGAGCCACGCGTCGCCGCCGTTCCGCCGCTGCCCGCGGTGACCACCGTGCCCGAGGCGTCCGGCGCCGCCGTCCGGCTCCTCGAGATCGCCGCCCACAACGCCGACCAGCTGGTCAACGAGGCCAAGGACGACGCCGACAGGATCCTCGGTGCGGCCCGCACTGAGGCCGAGCGCCTAGAGGCGGACTCCAAGTCGGAGGCCGAACGGGTCGAGACCGACGCGCACGCCCGCGCCGAGAGCCTCGACTCCGAGACCGCTGAGCGCCGCCAGTCGCTCCTCGGCCAGCTGGAGAACGACAAGCAGAACCTCGCGCAGGAGCTGGACGACCTGCGCGCGTTCGAGCGCGAGTACCGCAGCCGGTTGAAGGGGTACTTCGAGAGCCAGCTGCAAGCCCTCGACGGGCAAGGCGACGGTGAGGTGCCGTTGACGCCGTCGACCGACAACGAGACGCCACAGCGGCTGCGCGAACTCCTCGGCGAGGACCAGCCACCCCGCTGACCATTTGTCGCCCGCGGCGAGCGCGCTCCGCGTCGCAAGTCGTTGCGGCTCTGCAAGAGGGCAGATGCCCGGCGGGTCGCCGCAGCGGCGCCAGCACCAGGAACAATGACGGCGGTGAGAATGCGCCACGCGATGCGCTGGGGTCCGTTGGCGGTGGGATCGTTCCGCCTCTGGTTCTTCGCGCGGCTCAGCTCGGAGGTTGGCAACGCCATGGCGCCCATCGCCTTGGCGTTTGCAGTGTTGGATCTGACCGGCTCGGCGGCGGCTCTGGGATGGGTATTGGCCGCACAGGCGGCGCCGACGGTGATGCTTCCGCCCTCATCGGCCTTGACCTAGCAGGTCCGGTCATCGCTGCCACAGGCGTGGTCGAGTCCATCGAGACCACGCATCGGGCCATTCCCGACAGCCAAGACCCGGCGCAGGTCGGATTTTGGCGGTGGTTCTAGCCGGTTGGGCCGCAACAATTCGACACGGGTCGGACTTGTTTGTGGTCACTCACGGCGCCCGAGCACGTCAAGCCTCCTATCCGCTGCTCATGCCTGGACGTCGGAGTGAATCGGGTTCAGGCCTTGGTGATGCTGAAGGACAGGCCGAGGTCGGCGTCGACGTGCCGGCCGCCACCATCCGACTGGGAGTCCCGGTCGCCACCGGTCGCCTCGGGGAGCCAGCCGACTGCGGACGAGCCTGACTCGCGTACCTCGACGGCCAGCACCTCGCTAGCCACCAGGTCGGCGTGTTCACGCAGCGCCTCAGCGGTCTCACCGTGCGCCGACCAGGAGAGCGTGACCCGGTCCGACACGTCGAAGCCGCTGGACTTGCGCGCCTCCTGCACCAGCCGGATCGCCTCGCGGGCGATGCCGGCCCGTACCAGCTCAGGCGTGAGCTCGAGGTCGAGCGCGACCATCTCACCGTGCTCGTTGACGACCGACCACCCTTCGCGTGGGCGCTCGGAGACAATCACCTCCTCCGCCGTGAGCTCCACTGGACCGTTGCAGTCGATGGTGACCGTGCGACCGGCGGCCAGCTCGGCGGCGAGCCGCCCTGCGTCGGCGGCGGCGATGGCGGCCGCGATGTCGGGAGTCTGCCTACCGAAGCGTTTCCCGAGATTTCGGAAGTTCCCCTTCGCGGTGTGGTCGATCAGGTCGCCCGACGAGGCAACCGACTCGACTCTCTCGACGTTCAGCTCGGCTGCGACCTCGGACTTGAGCTCGTCACTCAGCGCGGCATGGGCGGCTGACGGGATCAGGGCACGGCGCAGCGGTTGGCGTGTCTTGACCTTGGCCTCCGACCGCGCCGAGCGGCCCAGCTCCACGAGACGTCGGGTCAACGCCATCCCCGCCTCGAGGTGGGAGTCGATGAGCGCCTCGTCGTACGACGGCCAGCTGGCCAGATGCACCGACTCGGCAGCGGTGATGTCGGCCGGACGCACCACGTCCTGCCACACCCGCTCGGTGACGAACGGAGTCAGCGGCGCCATCAGCCGGGTCACCGCGTCCAGTGTCTCGTGCAGGGTCCACAGCGCTGCCTCGTCGCCGTCCCAGAACCGGCGTCGCGACCGACGTACGTACCAGTTGGACAGGTCGTCGACGAACTCCGCCAGCCGCTGCCCGGCCCGCTGCGTGTCGTATGTGTCGAGCGCCACCGTCACGTCGCGGACAAGGCGGTTGCGACCGGACACCAGCCAGCGGTCGAGCGCCGGCCGGTCGGTGACCGCCGGAGCCGTGTCCCCAGCGGTACCCCCGGGCGTCCAGCCGTTGGTGCGCGCGTACAGCACATGGAACGCGACCGTGTTCCAGTAGGTCAGCAGCACCTTGCGCACGATCTCCTGCATCGCTGCGTTTCCCACCCGCCGCGCCGCCCACGGTGATCCACCGGCGGCCATGAACCAGCGCACCGCGTCGGCCCCGTGCTCCTCCATCAGCGGGATCGGCTCGACGATGTTGCCGAGGTGCTTGGACATCTTGCGGCCGTCGTCAGCGAGCAGCAGACCGAGGCAGACGACGTTCTCGTACGACGACCTGCCGAACACGATCGTGCCGATGGCCATCAGTGAGTAGAACCAGCCACGCGTCTGGTCGAGCGCCTCACAGATGAACTGCGCCGGATACGCCCGTTCGAACGCGGTGCGTGAGCCCTCGGCATGCGGGTAGCCCCACTGCGCGAACGGCATCGAGCCGGAGTCGTACCAGGCGTCGATGACCTCGGTTACGCGGCGGGACTCCGATCCGCATGGCATGGAGTCCTGCCGACCGTGCGGACAGGCCAGCACCACGTCGTCGACGTAGGGCCGGTGCGGGTCGAGTCCGCGCAGGTCACGACCTGCGAGCTCTGACAGCTCAGCGAGAGACCCGACACAGGTGACGTGGTTGTCGGCGCACCGCCAGATGGGCAGCGGCGTCCCCCAGTAGCGGGTCCGCGACAACGACCAGTCGACGTTGTTGCGCAGCCAGTCGCCGTACCGCCCCCACTTGATCGTGTCGGGGAACCAGTTGGTGGCCTCGTTCTCGCGCAGCAACGCGTCCTTGACAGCCGTGGTGCGGATGTACCAGGCGGGCAGGGCGTAGTACATCAACGGGGTGTGGCAGCGCCAGCAGTGCGGGTAGGAGTGCTCGTAGGCATCGTGGCGGAACAGCAGCCGCCGACGCTCGAGCTCACGAACCAGGTCGGCGTCGGCGTGCTTGAAGAACTGCCCTCCCACGAGCCGTACGTCGTCGGCGAACCGGCCGTTGCGTTCGACCGGGTTCACCACGGGCAGCCCGTAGGCCTTGCACACCGCCATGTCGTCCTCGCCGAAGGCCGGTGACTGGTGCACCAGGCCGGAGCCGTCCTCGGTGGTCACGTACTCGCCGAGCACGACGTAATGGGCGGTGGCGCCGGGTCCGTCGGGCGCCGCCGGGAAGTCGACCAGGTCGAGCGGGCGCGCATATGCCCACCGCTCCATCTCCGCCCCCCGCAGCCGCCGCTGGACCGTCCACCCGTCACCCAGGGCCGAGCCGACCAGTGGCTCGGCGACGATCAGCGCCTCCGTGCCGTCAGCGGCAACGACGTACTCGACCTCCGGATGCACCGCAACCGCCGTGTTGGAGACCAGCGTCCATGGGGTCGTCGTCCACACGAGCAGTGAAGCCTCGCCGGCGAGCGGCCCGGACGTCAGCGGGAACCGGACGTAGACCGACGGGTCGACGACGAGCTCGTAGCCGCCGGGCTGGCCAAGCTCGTGGTCCGACAGCGCCGTCTCACACCGGGGACAGTACGGCGAGATGCGGTCCGCCTCGAACAGCAGCCCGGCGTCGTGGATCTGTTTCAGCGACCACCACACGCTCTCGATGTAACCGCGGTCCATGGTCCGGTAGGCCTGCGCCATGTCGACCCAGTAACCCATCCGCTCGGTCATCGCCTCGAAGTCGTCGGTGGAGCGCTGGACGGACTCGCGACACCTGGCGTTGAACTCGGCGATCCCGTAGGCCTCGATCGCCTGCTTGCCGGAGACTCCGAGCTCCTTCTCGACGCCGACCTCCACATGGAGGCCCTGGCAGTCCCAGCCGGCCTTGCGCTCGACGTGGTAGCCCCGCATGGTCTTGAAGCGCGGAAAGACGTCCTTGAAGACCCGGGCCTCGATGGTGTGGGTGCCGGGCTTGCCATTGGCAGTGGGCGGGCCCTCGTAGAAGGTCCAGCGCGGCGACTCGGCCGGTTGCTCCAGCGACCGTGCGAACGTGTCGTGGTCGCGCCAGAACGCCAAGATCTCGTGTTCAAGAGCCGGCAGGTCGACATGTGGTGGCACGGGCCGGTACTCGTTGGTCATCGCGGCGGCTGTCCCTTCGTCCTTCGTTCGCGTCACGGTGCGGCCGGAGCCGTACGTGTGGCGAAGGGACGAAGGCCGGCCGATGAGTGCCGGACGCCGCGGTACCACCCTCCTTGGCCGCTGATGCGTTCGATCTCGACGAGCGACCCGCTCTGGTGTGCCGCGGCCGGTTCTACTGAGTCTGCCCGGCGGAGGG
>JACCUS010000208.1 GCA_013811715.1 Nocardioidaceae bacterium | reverse complement strand
GGCCTATCGCAAGCTCGCGCGCAACAACCACCCGGACTCCAGGCCGGGCGACGCCGCCGCCGAGGAACGCTTCAAGTCGATCTCCGAGGCGTACTCGGTGCTGTCCCACGCCGACAGGCGAAAGGCGTACGACGAGGAGCGCGCGCTCTTCGGGTCCGGCGGCTTCCGGCCGCCCCGGCCCGGCGGCCAAGAGGGAGGTGCAGGTGGCTTCAGCGACCTGTTCGGCGGACTCTTCGGCGGGGGGCGGACTCGCACGGCGCAACCGCGGCGTGGCCAAGACGTGGCGTCTGAGACCTCGCTGACCTTCGAGCAGGCGCTGGAGGGAATCACGGTCGCCTTGCGGTTGAGCAGCGAGGCAGCCTGCGCCGCGTGCTCCGGCACCGGGGCCAAGGCGGGGACGGTGCCGCACGTCTGCCCGAACTGTGCGGGCTCCGGCATGCAGACCACCAGCCAGGGCGGCGTGTTCGCGATGACCGAGCCGTGCCGGCAGTGCCTGGGGCGGGGGCTCGTCGTCGACGACCCGTGCCCGGTGTGCCGCGGCTCGGGCCGGGGCGTGTCCACCCGCACGATCCAGGCCCGAATCCCGGCCGGCGTCCGGGACGGGCAGCAGATCCGGCTGCGTGGCAAGGGCGGCCCCGGAGAGCGGGGTGGGCCCGCAGGCGACCTCTACGTCACGGTGCGGGTCCAGGCGGACCCGCTCTTCGGACGCAAGGGCGACAACCTGACACTGACGGTGCCGGTCCGGTTCGACGAGGCGGTGCTCGGCGCCGAGATCGCCGTACCGACGGTGGGTGGGAGTCCCGTCACGTTGAAAGTCCCCGCGGGCACCCCCAACGGCCGCACGTTCCGCGTCAAGGGGCGTGGTGCGAACCGCCGGGACGGCAGCAAGGCCGACCTGCTCGTGACCGTCGAGGTCGAGACGCCGACCGTGCTCGACGACGCGTCGCGGGCGGCGATCGAGGCGCTCCGCGCCGCCGTTGACGGACACGACCCGCGCGCCGGGCTGTTGAACCGGGGACCGCGGAGCAGATCAGGAGCACCGGGCCATGGCTAAGGCAGGCATCGGCTTCGAGGTCGGAAATCCCGACGCCCCGGTCTTCGTGATCAGCGTGGCCGCGCAGCTCACCGGGATGCATCCGCAGACGCTGCGCGGCTACGACCGGCTCGGGCTGGTCAGTCCCGGGCGCTCCGGCGGAGGCGGTCGACGCTACTCGCTGCGTGACATCGAGCTGCTGCAGTCAGTCGCCGAGCTGACCGCCGCCGGGATCGGAATCGAGGGGGTACGACGCATCCTCGAGCTCGAACACCAGGTGGCCGCGCTGCGCGGCCGCGTCGCGGAGCTCGAGGCCGAGTTGGTGGCGGCCGCCGCGGCTGCTCTTCCCAACCTTCCGGTCGTGCGCTCCGCCACCACGATGACCCGCTACGGGC
Organism: Nocardioidaceae bacterium; assembly: GCA_013811715.1. Lineage (GTDB taxonomy): Bacteria > Actinomycetota > Actinomycetes > Propionibacteriales > Nocardioidaceae > JACCUS01. Next base: position 4,198 of record JACCUS010000208.1, on the reverse strand, counting down.
GGGGCCCCCGTCCACCCCACCTCCCCTGACCCCGACCGCCCCCCTACCCCCGCGAATTGCGGGAAAGTTGCTGACTCGACCCCGTCGGGCGCGACAACTTTCCCGCAATCGCGGGGAGAAAACTTGAGACGAAGGCAAGTGTGAGACATGGATGCCAGCAAGTTCACCCGCCGTAGCCAAGAGGCGCTCGGCGCCGCCATCGAGCTCGCGACGTCCGCCGGCAACCCGGCGGTCGAACCCGCCCACTTGCTGTCGGCTCTGCTGAGCCAACAAGACGGCATCGCCGGCGCACTGCTCGGCGCGGTGGGGGTCGAGCCGGTGAAGATCACCGCAGGCAACACCGAACTGCTGCGCAAGCTGCCAGCCGCCACCGGGTCAACGGTCTCGGCCCCGTCCTACGCGCGTACGACGATCCTGTTGCTGCAGGCCGCCGAGCAGCAGGCAGAGTCGCTGGGCGACGAGTTCATCTCCACCGAACACCTGCTGGTCGCGTCGGCTTCGGTGGACAGCCCCGTCAAGGAGCTGCTCGAGACCACCGGTGCGACGGCTCAGGCACTGCAGGCCGCCTTCGCGACAGTGCGAGGGTCGTCTCGGGTGACGAGCCCGAACCCCGAAGACACCTACCAGGCGCTGGAAAAGTACGCCGTCGACCTGACCGCCCGGGCGCGAGACGGGTCACTCGACCCTGTCATCGGTCGCGACGGCGAGATTCGCCGGGTGGTGCAGGTGCTGTCTCGACGTACCAAGAACAACCCGGTCCTGATCGGCGAGCCCGGGGTCGGGAAGACCGCCGTGGTGGAGGGGCTCGCACAGCGCATCGTCGCCAGCGACGTGCCGGAGTCGCTGCGCGGCCGACGGCTCCTCTCGCTCGATCTCGGTGCCATGGTGGCCGGCGCGAAGTACCGCGGGGAGTTCGAGGAGCGGCTCAAGGCCGTGCTGGCCGACATCAAGGACTCCGGCGGCCAGGTGATCACGTTCATCGACGAGCTGCACAATGTGGTGGGCGCTGGGGCGACCGGTGAGTCCGCCATGGACGCCGGCAACATGCTCAAGCCGATGCTCGCCCGCGGCGAGCTGCGCATGATCGGCGCTACCACGCTCGACGAGTACCGCCAGCGGATCGAGAAGGACTCCGCGCTTGAACGGCGCTTCCAACAGGTGCTGGTCGGCGAGCCCAGCGTCGAGGACACGATCGCGATCCTGCGCGGCCTGAAGGAGCGCTACGAGGCCCACCACAAGGTGTCGATCGCGGACGCTGCCCTCGTCGCGGCCGCCACCTTGTCGCAGCGGTACATCACCGGCCGCCAGCTGCCCGACAAGGCGATCGACCTCATCGACGAGGCGTCGTCGAGGCTGCGCATGGAGATCGACTCCAGCCCGGTGGAGATAGACGAGCTTCGCCGCAGTGTCGACCGGCTCAAGATGGAGGAGTTGGCGCTGGAGCGTGAGAATGACCCTGCGTCGGTCCAGCGGCTCGACACGTTGCGGGCGGAGCTGGCCGACCGCTCCGAGCAGCTGCGGTCGCTGGAGAGCCGGTGGGACGCCGAGAAGCAGGGGCTCAACCGCATCGGTGCGCTGAAAGAGCAGATCGACGACCTGCGCGGCCACGCCGAAAGGGCACAGCGCGAGGGCGACCTGGCGAGGGCGTCGGAGCTGCTTTATGGGCAGATCCCCGCGCTGGAGTCTAAGCTCGGTACGGCGTCGGCGGCTGCCGACCCTGCGCAGATGATGGTCCGCGAGGAGGTCGGCGCCGACGAGGTCGCCTCGGTGGTCGCCGCCTGGACCGGCATCCCGACCGGCCGGCTGCTCGAGGGCGAGACAGGCAAGCTGTTGCGGATGGAGGAGGAGCTCGGGCGACGACTCATCGGTCAGCAGGCGGCGGTGACGGCCGTCTCGGACGCTGTCCGTCGAGCGATGGCCGGCGTCTCCGACCCAGACCGCCCCACCGGATCCTTCCTGTTCCTGGGTCCGACCGGAGTCGGCAAGACCGAGCTGGCGAAGGCGCTGGCGGACTTCTTGTTCGACGACGAGCGGGCCATGGTCCGGGTCGACATGAGCGAGTACTCCGAGAGGCACGCGGTCGCTCGACTCGTGGGGGCGCCTCCGGGTTATGTGGGCTACGACGAAGGTGGTCAACTCACCGAGGCGGTGCGCCGGCGGCCGTACTCCGTCGTACTGCTCGATGAGGTCGAGAAGGCGCACCCGGAGGTGTTCGACGTGCTCTTGCAGGTGCTCGACGACGGGCGGCTGACCGACGGTCAGGGCAAGACGGTCGACTTCCGCAACGTGATCGTCATCTTGACCAGCAACCTCGGGTCGCAGTTCCTCGTGGACCCGACTCTCGACGAGGTGCAGAAGCGTGGCGCGGTGATGGCGGCGGTCCGGGCGGCGTTCAAGCCGGAGTTCCTCAACCGTCTCGACGAGGTCGTCCTGTTCGACGCGCTGGGCAGCGACGAGCTCGGCCGCATCGTCGGGCTGCAGGTGGACGCGCTCGCGCATCGCCTGTCAGCAAGGCGGATCACCTTGGATGTGACCGACGCCGCTCGCGAGTGGCTGGCGCTGACGGGATTCGACCCGGCGTACGGCGCTCGACCGCTCCGCCGGTTGGTGCAGAGTGCGATCGGCGATCCGTTGGCGCGCGCGTTGTTGGCAGGCGAGGCCAAGGACGGCGACACTGTGCGGGTGGATCTCGACCAGGACCGGGACGGATTGTCGGTGGCCGCCGCGTGAGTGCGGCCGATCCGAAGCCCGGCCCTCGCCCCCGCGAGGTGACTTTCGCGGGTGTGCAGACGATGTCGGGCAGTGCCATCGCGATCTTCGTGCTCATCGCAATCGCGCAGCAGCTCAACAGCGTCGAGATGCGCGATGCCTTGACCGAGGTGATCAACAACCCCCGATTCGAGTCGTTGGGAGTGACGCTGGACACCGCGCGGGAGCTGATGAAGTACATGATCATGGCGATGGGGGTGGTGAGCATGACCTCGCTGATCCTCGGCCTCTTCGTCTTGCGCCGGCATCAGGCTGCACGGATCGTCTTGACGGTCCTTGGCGGGCTCGTCGCCGTGGTGTTTCTGTTCGGCGGCCCGCCAGGGTGGTTCATCACCGCCTACGTCGCCATCTCTGTCGCCATGGTGTGGACGAAGTCTGCTCGGGCCTGGTTCGCCGACGCGGCCGAGCCGCCGCTCATGGGGCGGCCGCCGCCTCCGTCGACGTAGGGTCGTCGAGTCGGAGTGCGGTCGCCGAGTCAGCGTAGGGTTGAGGTGCTCGCCTATCTGGAATGCGGAGGACTCCATGTCATACCCGGAGTACCCGGCCAACAGTTCCAACCCCGGCACCGCTGGGCAGCAAGGCGTCGGCCACTCTGCGCAGGGCCACCCAGCGCATCAGCCGGACGCGCGCCGGCCGTGGACCGTGCTGGTCGGCTGCATACTGGCGTGGGTCGGTGGCGCGCTCGGGGTGTTCTTGTCGGCCTTCGCGTTCACTCGCAACCAGGACTCTGAGATCCTTGACGACCTCCCGGCCGGTACGGACCGCGGAGATGCACTCGCTGCGATCCAGGCGGGCGCGGGAGTCCTACTCGTCTGGTGCCTGATCGTGCTCGTCCTGGCATTCTTCGCGTTCCGCGGGGTGAGGTGGGCGGCGATCGCGCTGCTGGTGTTGGCGGGTCTCGTGGCGCTGGCCGTCCTGCTCAACCTGCTCCTCGCGGGGTCATCCGCCGGCATCCCCATCTTGGCGTGGAGCGTCGCGTCGGCGGTGCTGATCTACCGCACCCCGGCGTCCAAGGACTGGTTCGACGTCCGCGCCGCCGCTCGCTGACCACCCTGCTGGGCGCTTGAAGCCGTGCCTTGGCGTTAGGCGTCGAGTGACATCGAACGAGCCGGAGGTTCCCATGTGGTACCCGCAGGGCCAACAGCAGCCGGAGTCGTATCCGCCACCGCCACCCGGGGAGAGTGCCTACGGGTACGGCGACGAGCGCCGGGCCCCGAAGCGCCCAGGCACCCTGCTGGCCGCGCCCGATCCCGAACTCGGCTGTGATCCCTGAATCGGGGTATCCCCCGACAGCAGAGATCCGACACGGGTCGGATTCTGGCGGCAGTTCCAGCCGTTTGGGCGGCAACAGTCCGACCCAGGTCGGATTGTTGCTGTGGCAAGACCGTCAGCTCCTGAGCGCTTGGAGGCGTTCGATGGCGTCGTCGAG
>JACCUS010000189.1 GCA_013811715.1 Nocardioidaceae bacterium | reverse complement strand
CCCTCCGGCTGGGACTGTGCCGCAGGGGGATCGAAGGTGGGTAGCGGCTACAGACCTCCACCGCCGCACCGACCCCGCCTGCGCCGTACGGCAGCACCCCCGGACCTCCGTAGCGGGGGGCCGGGGGTGCTGTGCGTGTGCGACAGTGACCCTGGCCAGGGCGAATCGGGCGGGTCGTCAGTCCAAGGTATTTCACCCCACACCGCTCCTGACCTGCACGGTTAATACGCTCAGACGCACAGCGTTGAGGCGTCCCTAGTGCGCGACTACCTCGACTGAGGCGGCGGCACCTTCTCAGCATGCGACTCGCCCCGGCTCCCCCGGCTACGCCTCGCGAAATGCGGGAAACTCGTCGCTCTGGCAGTGTCTCGAGCGCAACTTTCCCGCAATCGCGAGCGAGGGACCGTCCTTCGGCAGAGATTGCGGGTGGATCAAATGCGCTCCACCCCGGACCTGCTGCGGGCTGTGTTGGACGAGGCGAGGGTTACGGCGCGCCAGGCGTGACGCTTCGGGCTGAATACCGTTGTGGCGTGACCGGCGCGAGTCCGGGCTACTCTCTTCCATTGGCCTGTAGCCAGCCGCCGTTCGATGACCACGCGGTGGCCTTCCCAACTACGCCAGCGGCTCCGGTTCACGCTGTAGTACTGGGCGCGGGGGGTGAATGTGACGCGGTGCCGGGTGCGGTCGACGAAGACTTTGGTTCTGGACCCTTGCTTGACCCAGAAGGAGTCGCGGGTGCCGTCGCGGAACGACCCGCTGGAGTAGCGGCGGCCCCAGTTGTACCAGTCGACTTCTGACGGGCCAGCGCGGAACTTGCCCAGGCCGTCGAGGAATGGGCACCAGAAGTAGTCGCCGACGACCCGCCCCGGACGGTCGTCGTAGACGTACGCGGAGCCGACGTACTTCCGGCCGCGCCAGACGTCGATGTCGAGGTCCATGTCGAAATCGTTGTGGGTCGGGCCGTTGTGGCGAGCGGTGATGTCGATGTTGCGGCATGAGCCGCCGACGACGATGAGGTTGTGTACTCGGATGGACGTCACGTTCAATGACGACTTGGCTGCGTTGGCAGTGCCCGTGGGCAACTGGGTGCCTGCGGCAGTGGCGACGGCGAGTAGAGCGGCGACGAAGGCATGGCGGCGCATGGAGTCTCCCGAGAGTTGAGAATGGCGCGGTGCGAGGGCTATTGGAGAACTAAACCGTGCATTCGGTACCTGCGTCCCAAGAACGCCGAAAGTGGGGGATGTTAGATGTTGCCGGCTCCCGCGGTCAGGTCGGGTCGGCGCCGTCCTCGAGGTACGCCGTACCGATCCGCGCGGCGGGTGGGTGAAGCAACCGGGTGAGCATCCGGGTGAGGTAGGCGGCGCCATGCTCGCCCACCTGCTCGAGCGAGCACCAGTGCAGGGCACGGATCTCACGCGGCTCGAGAGTCGCTGTCTGGACCAGGCCGTCGTCGTGGACGCCGAGGTCGAAGACGAACAGACAGGCGTCGTCCCAGCCTCGCCACGCGGGCAGCCAGTTGACGGCGGTCAGGCCCGCGACCGTCATGTCGACGCCGAGCTCCTCGCGGATCTCGCGCACCACCGCGTGCGCCGGCGACTCGTGTGGGTCGACCACCCCGCCCGGCAGGTCCCACTCCCGCTTGTAGGTGAGCTCGCAGAGCAGCACCCCACCTGCGCTATTGCGGCCCAGACCTTGGGCGATCACGCGCTTCGTCGGCAGGCCGGCATTGAGCACGGCGCGGAAGCCGAGGGGGCTGGTCGGCTCAGGATCCGTCGCCAGCCTCGCGAGCTGGACGTACGGCCGTCGCTCCCCCCGCGCCTCTTCACGCCCACGCACGATGCCCTCACGGCGCAGCCCCGCCCGTCCTGCGGTGCGCAGGGAGGCGAGGTTCTGCGGCTCGGCGTAGGCCTGCACCCGGGACAGGCCGAGTTCTCCGAAGCTGTAGTCGATGAGCAGGCGGACGGCGCGGGTGGCGAGACCTTGACCACGATGCCTCGGAAAGATCGCCCATGACAGCTCACCGACCTCGTCCGGGCGCTGTTTGACCTCCACGGTTCCTGCGAGGTTGCGGCGATGCTCGACCACGAAGCTCACGACCTTGCGACCGTCGGCGTAGTCGGCATGCCAGCGTTCGATCGCCTTCCGCTGCTTCTCGGCCGGCGGGATAGCCTCCGGGAAGCCGAACCAGTGGGCGATCTCGTCGTCGTGCTGCAGCCGGGCGGCCTCGACATCGTCGAACGACCAGGGGCGAAGGACGAGATCCCCGTCACGCAGCGTCGGCTGCGGCGGCACGCCTGGTTGTGGAGACGTGGCTGGGTCGCTCATCCGGTCAGCGTAGGTGCACCGACGAATGGTGGCCTGTCACACGATGAAGAGTACGGCGAGCAGCCAGCTCGCAGTGGCCAGCAGGGCGCCCGTGAGCTCGATCAGGATCGACAGACCGACCGCTCGAAGCGCGTGCTTGGTCGAAGGCCAGGCCATCGAGTGGACGTCGAGCCGGTGGCGTTCAGCGGCGTACACTCCGAGCACGAATCCGAGGAACAGCCCCACCACCGGGACCACGAAGAAGCCCACGATGCCCAGGAGGGCTCCGAACGCCAGGGTGCGGCCTGGCACGCCGGCGTCGCGCAGCCGTCGCTGCGGCAGCGTGTACTTGACCACCTGGGAGGCCACGATGAAACCGGCCGCCACCGCGAAAGTGACCCACGCCGTCGTCGTGTCGACCTGGCTCGCCCATGCCAGGATCGCGGCCAGCACCAGGAGGGCCCCGGGGAGGAGCGGGACGATGACGCCGACGAGGCCCACCAGGATCGCCACCGCGACGAGGAAGAGTCCGAGGCCGCTCATGGGACACACTGTGCCGGACAGCCGACGTGGCGGCCACCTGTTCGGTGACCGCCACGCGGAAGTCTAGGTGTGGCGCTGACGCGCCGGCGTCACGCGCCCGTCGTCAGCGCTCCTCGTCTGTCGCGATGGCCGGCGTGCCGGCCAGTCGCTGGGTCTCGTCTTGGATCGCGGCCGCGACTTGCTCCAGCTTGTCCTGGTGCTCACGCGCGTGGTGAGCGCAGAAGAGCAGTTCGCGGCCACTGGCCAACTCGACCCGCACGTACGCCTGGGCGCCGCATCGGTCGCAGCGGTCCAGCGCAGTGAGCTGCGGGCTGGGTGCAACAGCTGTTGTCACGTCTCTCCTCTTTCTCATCAGTTCCACGGCGTCTATGGCAAGAACATCGAACCAAGACCCTGCATTCCCACTCTGCTCGCCTCGGATGCCGAGCCGTTGCCTTCGACCATACGACGCATCGTGGACCTTCAACGTTGCCATTCGTGGGAGGTGTATCCAAATCGTGTCCGCGTGTCGTGCCTCACGGCGTGGGGCACGGCCCAGCAGGCTGTTGCCGGTATCCTCTCAGGAGCGGGTCACTCCCCGCTTGACAACGCCCACATTGCTCGCCGACAAGGAGATCCGTGCCAGCGCGAGGATCCGCCGTCGATGCGTCGTACAACGCTCGTCATCTGCTCGTGCTCGAGGGCCTGGAGGCTGTCCGCAAGCGGCCTGGCATGTACATCGGGTCCACCGACACTCGTGGCCTCATGCACTGCCTGTGGGAGATCATCGACAACGGGGTCGACGAGGCGCTGGCCGGGGCCGCCCAGTCCATCGAGGTCGTCTTGTACGCCGACGGCTCGGCCGAGGTCTGCGATGACGGCCGAGGCATCCCCGTGGACATCGAGCCGAGGACCGGTCTGCCGGGCGTCGAGGTCATCTTCACCAAGCTGCACGCGGGCGGGAAGTTCGGCGGCGGCTCGTATGTCGCCACGGGGGGTCTGCACGGCGTCGGCGCCTCAGTCGTCAACGCGCTGTCCGCCCGGCTTGACGTCGAGGTAGACCGCGCCCCCGCGACTCAGGCGATGTCGTTCCGGCGGGGGGTGGCTGGGGTGTTCTCCGCGGATGGCCCCGGCGCCGGCTTCACGCCGCAGTCCGGGATGGCCAAGAGGGGCCGTGTGAAGAAGGGCGCGACCGCCACCCGGATTCGCTTCTGGCCGGACCGTCAGGTCTTCACCGAGGACGCGACGTTCGCCTACGACGAGCTGGTCACCCGGGCCCGGCAGACCTCGTTCATCGTGCCCGGTCTCGCGCTCACGATTCGCGACGAGCGGGCCGAGGATGTCGTCGACGAGAGCTTCAAGCACGACGGCGGCATCACCGAGTTCTGCGACTTCCTGGCCGCCGACGAGCCAGTCACCGAGGTGTTGCGGCTGCAGGGTGTGGACCACTTCGTCGAGACGGTGCCGCTGCTCGACGACGCCGGCCACATGACTCCGCAGGACGTCGAGCGGGAGCTGACCGTGGACGTCGCCTTGCGCTGGGGCAGCGGCTATGACACCGAGCTGCGCTCGTTCGTCAACGTGATCGCCACTCCCAAGGGCGGCACCCACGTGGTCGGCTTCGAGCGCGCCATGACCAAGACGTTCAACGACGTCATCCGACAGGGCCGCGGCCTGATGAAGGCAGGAGAGCCGGATGTCGTCAAGGACGACGTCCTCGAGGGGCTGACCGCGGTGGTGACCGTGCGGTTGGCCGAGCCGCAATTCGAGGGTCAGACGAAGGAGGTGCTCGGCACGCCCGCCGCGGCACGCATCGTCGCCAAGGTCGTGGCCGGTGAGATGCGGGCCTTCTTGACGTCGAACAAGAAGGCCGAGAAGCCGCAGGCCCGGGCGGTGTTGGAGAAGGTCGTCAACGCCGCGCGCACCCGCGTGGCGGCGCGCCAGCAGCGAGACACCCAGCGTCGTAAGAACGCGTTGGAGTCGAGCGCGCTCCCGGCCAAGCTGGCCGACTGCCGCAGCAACGACGTCGACCGGACAGAGCTCTTCATCGTCGAGGGTGACTCGGCCCTGGGCACCGCCAAGCTCGCCCGCGACTCCGAGTACCAGGCGCTGCTGCCGATCAGGGGCAAGATCCTCAACACGCAGAAGAAGTCGTCGGGTGAGATGTTGCAGAACGCCGAGTGCGCGTCGATCATCCAGGTCGTCGGGGCAGGCAGTGGCCGCGGTTTCGACCTCGACCAGGCGCGCTACGGCAGGATCATCTTCATGGCCGACGCCGATACCGACGGTGCCCACATCCGCTGCCTTCTGGCGACGCTCTTCCACAAGCACATGCGTGAGCTGCTGGAGGCGGGGCGGGTCTTCTCGGCGGTGCCGCCGCTGCACCGGGTCGAGCTGTCCAACCCGAAGCAGGGGATGGACAAGCTCATTTACACCTACACCGACGACGAGCTGCAGCGCCGGCTGGCCGAGCTCACCAAGAAGGGCGTCCGCTGGAAGGACCCGGTGCAGCGCTACAAGGGGCTCGGTGAGATGGACGCCCACCAACTGGCCGAGACCACGATGGACCCACGGCATCGCACTCTGCGGCGCATCACGATCGACGACGCCGAGGGGGCGGAGCAGATGTTCGAGCTGCTCATGGGCAACGACGTCGCTCCGCGCAAGGACTTCATCGTGCAAGGCGCCTACGAGCTCGATCCCGACGCCATCGACGCCTGACCCCCCACGAGGGGTCGCAAACGCAGGCGTGAAGGGTCGCAAGTGCGCATGGTCGACGCGCGTCGGTCCCTACAGCCCGAGCCCTGCGCTGCTCTTCTCGTCACTTGCCGCGGCGCCGCGCAGCAGTACGGCGCTCAGTACAGCGGCCACCAGAGCGCACACCGCCGCACCCCAGAAGATGGCATGTATCTGGGCGATGCCGGCCTCCGTCAGGGTGGCCACATAAGCGTCGCAGACCGTTCCCGAGCCGCCGCAGACTTCGCGGACGCTGGGCGCCTCGGCCGAGACGGCGTAGAACCGGCGCAGCCCGATCGTGGTCAGCGCAGAGATGCCGACCAGCATGCCGACCATGCGCGCCACGATCAGCAGCGCCGACGTGATGCCGTGCACCTCGACACGCGTCGCGGCCAGCAGCGCGGCGTTGACGGGCGCGATGGCAAGCCCGAAGCCGAAGCCGCACAGCACCAAGGGGATCGTCGCGGTGAAGTCGTCGAGCGAGGTCAGACCCCACTGGGCCATCCAGACGAACCCGGCGGCGGCCATCACCATCCCTACTGCCGCCAGCAGGCTGACATGGACGAAGCGGATCAGGTAGCCGCCGAGCAACGCGCCCACCGGCAGGGCGGCGAGCAGCCGCACCAGCACCAGCGCGGCACCCAGCTGGGAGTCGGGGTACGTCGTCACTCGGGCGAAGATCGGGATGTCCACGAGGGCTGTGATCAATGCCGCCCCGACGAAGAAGCTCACCGCCACCGCTCCCCAGGCCGGCCGCGGCCGGAGCGCGCCACGTGGGATCAGCGGCTGCAGTGCGACACGCTGCCGCCACCCGAAGAGCCCGGCGGCGACCGCACTCCCGGCCAGGAACCACGGACCCAGCGGCGAGAAGACCTCCACCTCCGGGTCGGCAGTCGCGAAAGCGAGCACGATGCCGGCCAGTGCCAGACCCAGCAGCCCGGCGCCGGGCAGGTCCGCCGCACGGCCGAGCTCCCCGAGTCCGCGCAGGCTGAGCAGCGGTCTGGGGGCGGTGTACTCGCGGGCCACGAACAGGGCCGCCAGCGCGTACAGCGTGATCGCCATCGGCGTCGTCCAGATGCTGTCGCCGAAGTAGGGGATGTAGGCCAGTCCCGTGGTCAGACCGCTCGTGAGCCGGTCCGGCGCCACCAAGACCAGCGCCAAGGTGAGCAGTGCCAGCAAGGCGATCAACCCCCCGACCCAGTCCAGCGCCGCAGGATTCGTCTGCGACCGCCCAGCGTGGAAGGCGCTCGTCTCCGCAGACGAGTCGGGGCGGCTGGTGTTCGTCTGCAGCGCTGCGTCGCGGAAGGCGCTCGACTCCGCAGACGAATCCACAGCGGCGGAGGTGGCCGGGGTGG
>JACCUS010000178.1 GCA_013811715.1 Nocardioidaceae bacterium | reverse complement strand
CATCGGCGACGGAGTCCAAGTCCACACGTCATTGTGGTCAGGGTTGGTTGGCTACTGCAAAGGCAGCGGCTCTGCTTCACGCGGCCGCCCAGAGACACCGGAACCGAACCACGCGAGCGTGTCTCGGTGGACGGTGGAAACGTGCCGTAGCACTCGGGGGCTAAGTCCCCACCCGCTACGACCGGGGGCCACGCTAGGAGCGGGTGGCCCCCGGTCACGTAATCTGTCGGGAGTGAACGACAGGCTGGTATGGATCGACTGCGAGATGACCGGGCTCGACGTCGGCGCGGACGCGCTGGTGGAGGTCGCCGCCCTGGTGACCGACTTCGACTTGAACGTGCTCGCCGACGGCGTCGACATCGTCATCAAGCCGCCCGGGGCGGCGCTGGACCAGATGCCAGACGTCGTCCGGGCGATGCACACGAGTTCCGGCCTGCTTGCAGCGCTCGAGGGGGGTGTCGACCTGGCGACGGCTGAGAACGCCGTACTCGACTACGTCCGCGAGCACGTGCCCGAGGCCGGCAAGGCGCCGTTGGCCGGCAACAGCGTCGGCACCGACCGGGTGTTCCTCGTCCGCGACATGCCGCTCCTGGAGGCCTACCTGCACTACCGGATCGTCGACGTCTCGTCGATCAAGGAGCTGTCGCGGCGGTGGTACCCGCGCGTCTACTACAACAGCCCTCCGAAGTCGGGGAACCACCGAGCGCTCGCCGACATCCGCGAGAGCATCGAGGAGCTGCGCTACTACCGCTCGGCCGTCTTCGTGCCGCCGCCGGGACCGGACTCCAACACCGCGCGCGCACTCGCCGCACAGCATGGCGGGGCTCTCACTGCGGCGGCCAAGCCCGAGGCATAGATCGGCCCCGCGAGCCGTTACACTGCTCTAGCCGCCGCAGCCTGATCGGGCTGGGGCGCGCCATGGTGGGTGTAGCTCAGCTGGTAGAGCACCTGGTTGTGGTCCAGGTGGCCGCGGGTTCAAGTCCCGTCACTCACCCCAAAAACCGGCTACGGCTGAAGGTCGGCGACCCATGCCGGGCGTGTCTTCAGCCGCAAGCACGAGGGCAGACCGATCTACACGCGTACGGCGCCGCCCTGCCGCAGCCACCAAACTGCCGCATCGCGAACGTGCTCCCGCTGCGTCTCGTCTGCCGCCAGGTCGCGAAGCGCGGTGGCCTGCCGCATGCCGAGGCCGTACAGCAGCGCCCGGTCGAGCAACGAGCGGTCGCCCTTGACGAGCGGCACCATCTCCTCAAGCGGCCGGTCGCTCGGCAGGTGGCCGAGTGTGAGCGCCATGTCGCGGGCAACCGGCGCAGGCGCCTTCGGCAGCCATCGCAACAGCGCCTCCTCCTGCTCGGGCCTGGCCAGGTAGCGCAGCAGCCGGGCGAACCGCGGGGCCAGCGGATCCTCGAGGCCGCACTGCTCGATCTCGACCGCCAGCACCGCCGCCAGCTGCGGCCGGAACGGGCTGCCCAGCAAGGCGATACTCGCGTAGTGCATCACGTTGCTGCGTACGGCGAAGAGCGCCTCCCGGATGAGCCGTGGGGTCAAGGAGTCCTCGTCGTACAGATGGCCTGCCGGAAAGCCGGAGCGCACCTCGTCGGCGACCCGATGGGACACCTGCTGGGTGGTCTCCGGACCGAAGAGCTCGCCGTGTGCGGCGGCCTCGGCGAGCAGCTCGTGACCGGCCAGCCCACGCGCCGCCTGGAGCAGGCGCTCTCGGGAGGCCGCCGGCAGTGCCAGCAACAGCTCTTCGTAGCCGTCGACGCTGGCGCCCGGCTCGTCGAGCCGGCTCAGCACGCGTCGCTCGATACGATCGATGTCCGCCTCGTCGTACAGGCCATCGGTGAGCTTGATCGCGACCGCGCTGACCGCCGCCCCGAACACATCTGCCGAGCGCGTCGTGAGCAACTTGTCGAGGATGACCTCGGCGGACTCCGGCGCGTCGGAGATCTCGAGCACACCCATCGGGTCGTTGATGACCTGAACCGACGGGTCGCCGAGGAAGTCGCCGGTCGCCCGCAGCAGCCACGGGTGCGCCACCCGATGCTCGAGCAGCAGCCGCACCGCCTCGAACCGCTGCAGATAGGCCACGCCCACGCTGCGCGCCATCTGGTTGATGAGCTTGCCCGTGAGGCTCTCCCACACCGCGCCGTGCACGTACATCGTGTCGGTGACCGCGACGTGGTGGGCCAGCGCGGTCCACTCCGGGCCGGTGGCGGGGCCGTCGATCAATGCGTCGAAGAGCGAGTCCAGCCGATCGTGGAAGCCCTCGGAAGTGGAGTCCATCGTCGGCATCCACGCCCGGAGCCCCTCGTCCACGAAGGCGCGGCGCAAGGCGTTCACGACGCTGGTGAGCTGTCCGGCACGCAGCCGGAGGGCCTGCTCGTAGGCGACGAGGACGGAGTAGCGCGGGGTGACCTTGCCCGACTCCCACCGGCTCACCGCGCTCCGGTCTGCCTGCAGACCGACACCGCGCAGGGCCGCGTTGAAGGACTCTCCGAGTGCGAGACCGGGGTCGTGGTGGTGCAACCGGGACATGAGCAGCAGCCAGCCGACCCGGGCATCCACGCTGACCGCCGCGCCGCCGATCAGCGTGGTATCGACGGGGACCTGGTACGGCCTCCCGCGACGTGCTGGCATCGTGGCCCCCTCCTCGGTCGATCCCGGTGGTTCCTGCTAGGCCGGTGACTTTTATGGTAGCGCCACCAGGCGATGCAAGAAGTCGGGGGGCTTGGTGCCGGGGCGAGGACGGGGTCTGGTGAAGCCGGGATTCAGTTCCGCGTCGACCGGATGTCGGTGCCGAGCCCGTGCACGGACGGGATCTGCCCGAGCCTCCCCCGCTGGAAGTCCTCGAACGCCTCGAGGACCTCCGCCTTGGTGTTCATCACGAACGGACCACCCCAGGCGACCGGCTCCCCGATCGGCTTGCCGCCGAGCACCAGCACCTCCATCGACGGTGTGTTGGCCTGCTGCCCCGACGTGGCCGATACGGTGATCTCGTCACCCGCGCCGAGCACCGCGAGCTGGCCGGTTCGGATCGGCCGGCGGTCCGGCCCGACGGTGCCGACACCGGCGAGGACGTAGACGAGCGCGTTGAAGTCGCGACGCCAGGGCAGCGTCAGCTCGGCCGTCGGCGCGACGCTCGCGTGCACCATCGTCATCGGCGTGTACGTCGACCCTGGCCCTGCCACGCCGCCCACCTCACCGGCGATGACCCGAACGAGTGAGCCGGCGTCGGCGGTGGTGGCCAGCCCGACCTCGCTTCCGCGCAGGTCCTGGTAGCGGGGGTCGGCCCACTTCTGCGCCCGTGGCAGGTTGACCCACAGTTGCAGGCCGTGGAAAAGCCCACCGGCTTGCACCAGCCACTCCGGCGGCTTCTCGATGTGCAAGATGCCGCCACCGGCTGTCATCCATTGGGTGTCGCCGTTGCTGATCGAGCCGCCGCCGCCGTGGCTGTCTTGGTGCTCGAACGTGCCGTCGAGCAGGTAGGTGACGGTCTCGAAGCCGCGGTGCGGATGCCACGAGGTGCCCTTGGGCTCACCTGGCGCGTACTCCACCTCGCCCATCTGGTC
>JACCUS010000132.1 GCA_013811715.1 Nocardioidaceae bacterium | reverse complement strand
CCACCAGGTCGACCGCATGGGCAAGCACCGCGTCGAGGTCGAGCTCGGCGGCGGCGGTCCGGGGCAGCACGCCGTACTCCGTGCACACCCTCGGGTGCAGCTCGCCGGCATATCCCACCGGCGTGCTGCCGACGAGCACCTGCGCGCACCGCCCGGGGTGCCATGGGGCCTGCTGCGCCGACACCGCCTCGATGTCGACCCCCACCGCCCGGCACACCGTCCGGGCCGCCTCGATCGCATCGGCCCAGGAGCCATCACGACCGTTGCCCCACCATCCGCGCTGCCCGCGAACACCGGAGACCACCAGGCCCACGTGCAGCGGTTGCTCCGGCAGCGCCGCCGCCAGCTCCTTGAGCTCGTCCACCGTGGGCGCCCGCTCCACGCCGAGCCGCGGCGCCTTCGGACGCTCGCCCGTAACCGGAAGGAAGACGCTCCCGATCTCGAACAGACCGACATCGGCCTGTGCGCGGCCGACGTTGCGACCGAGCGCACGCAGCAGCCCGGGCACCAGGGTCGTGCGCAGCAGCGGCTCCTCGTCGGACAACGGGTTGGCGATCCGGACGGTCGTACGGCGTGGGTCGTCGGCCTCCAGACCGAGCGCCGCGTGGTCGCGTTCGCCCGTGAAGGGATAGCTGAGCGCCTCGACGTACCCCGCCGAGGCGAGCGCGACACCGACGCGTCGGCGCAGCCGTTGACGCCGGGTGAGTCCCCGTCCGGCGGGTGCGGCGGGCAACACGCTGGGCACTTTGTCGTAGCCGACGAGCCGCAGCACCTCCTCGACCAGGTCGAACGGGTCGGTGAGATCTGGACGCCACTGCGGCGGCGTCACGGTCAGCAGCAGGTCATGGCGCCGGACTTCGCAACCGACGGCTCGCAGCGCTCCGACGACGGTGTCGTCGTCGATGCCGACGCCGGAGACACTGGTGGGAAGACCGGCCGACATGTCGACCGGGTCGGGCAAGGCCGGCTCGCCGACGAACGTTCCGGTCGCGGCGACCTGCCCACCGCCGAACTCGACCAGCAGCTCGGCGACCCGGCGGACGGCCACCGCCCCGATCGTCGGGTCGATCCCGCGCTCGAACCGCTTCGCCGCCTCACTCGGGAGCTTGTGCCGCCGAGCGGTGCGGGCGATCGAGACCGGGTCCCAGTGCGCGGCCTCGATCAGCACCTCGCTGGTCGACTCGTCCAGCTCGGTCGACTCACCGCCCATGACTCCGGCCAGCCCGAGCGGGCCCCGGTCGTCCGTGATGAGAATGTCCTCGGTGTCGAGCCTCCGAGTCACCCCGTCGAGTGTCAGAAGGGTCTCCCCGGCGTTTGCCCGCCGTACGACGATCGGCCCACGCAGCTTGCTCTTGTCGAATCCGTGGATCGGCTGCCCCAGCTCGAGCATGACGTAGTTGGTCACGTCGACGGCGAGGGAGATCGGGCGGACCCCGGCGAGCTGGACGCGGCGAGCCAGCCAGCGAGGCGACGGCGCCCGCGGGTCGAAGCCCGACACCTCCAACGAGGCGAACACGTCGCAGCCGTCGGTCGCTTCGACGCTGATCGCGTACCCGTCGCCACGCTTAGCCGGCTCGTGGGCGAGCGCCGGGTCGCGGAACGGCAGGCCGTATGCCGTCGCCGCCTCGCGCGCGACGCCGCGCAACGACAACGCGTAGGCCCGGTCGGGGTTGATCTCGAACTCGATCACGTCGTCGCGCAGCCCCAACACGTCTGCCGCGTCGTTCCCGGGCTGCGCCTCGTCCCGTCCCAGCACGATGATCCCGGTGTGGTCGTCGCCGATCCCGAGCTCGCGGGCCGAGCAGATCATCCCGTCCGAGACGTGCCCGTAGGTCTTACGGGCGGAGATCTCGAAGCCGCCGGCCAGCACCGAGCCGGGGAGCGCGACGACGACCAGGTCACCCTCGGCGAAGTTGTGCGCGCCGCAGATGATGCCGCGCGGCTCGGCCGCGCCGACATCGACCTGGCACCAGCGAATCGTCTTGCCGTTCGCGTGCTCCTCGGAGTCGACCCGCAGCACCCTGCCGGCGATCAGCGGCCCGGAGATGTCGACGCCGGCCGCCTCGATCGACTCGAGCTTCAGGCCGAGCATGGTGAGCCGGTCGGCCAGCTCGCGGGCCACCACGTCAGGGGGCAGGTCGACGTAGTCGCGTAGCCACGACAGCGGAACTCGCATGTCCTACCTCTCCATCCCTCAGAGTTCCATGCCGAAGGGCAAGGTGAACCGCACGTCGCCCTCGACCATGTCGCGCATGTCCTCCACCCCGTGGCGGAACATCAAGGTGCGGTCGATCCCCATCCCGAAGGCGAAGCCGGAATACGTCGCCGGGTCGACTCCGCATGCCACCAGCACCCGGGGGTTGACCACGCCGCAGCCTCCCCATTCGATCCAGCCCTCGCCCTTGCAGGTGCGGCACGACGTGACGGCCGGCTCTCGGCCCCTGCAGACGAAGCAGCCGAGGTCGACCTCGGCGCTGGGCTCGGTGAACGGGAAGTACGACGGCCGGAAGCGGGTGGTGACTCCCGCACCGAAGATGGCCGTCGCGAACGCGTCGAGTGTCCCCTTCAGATGCGCCATCGTGAGTCCCTTGTCGACCGCCAGGCCCTCGACCTGGTGGAACACCGGGGTGTGGGTGGCGTCGAGCTCGTCGGTGCGGTAGGTCCGGCCCGGGCAGACGACGTACACCGGTGGAGGGCGGGACAGCATGGTGCGGGCCTGCACCGGTGAGGTGTGGGTGCGCAACACGATTCCGGCGTCCTGCGGCTCGAGGAAGAACGTGTCCTGCAGGCTGCGCGCCGGGTGGTCCTCGCCCATGTTGAGCGCGTCGAAGTTGAGCCACTCGGCCTCGACCTCGGGTCCTTCGGCGACCTCCCACCCCATCGCGACGAAGACGTCGCCGATCCGCTCCTGCAGCGTCGTCAGCGGATGCCGGGCCCCCCGCGGGTCGCGGTCGTACGGGAGGGTGACGTCGACGGTCTCCTCGGCGAGCATCCGCTGTTCGGCTTCGGCCTCGAGTACGGCGGCACGCCGGCCGAGTGCCTGGCTGACAGCGCCTCGCGCCTGCCCGATGCGCATGCCGGCCTCCTTGCGCGCCTGCGGGGGCAGCGCCCCGATCTCCCGGTTTGCCAGTGACATGGGCGACCGGTCGCCGGCGTGTGCGAGCCGGACCGCCTTGAGCTCGTCGAGCGTCGCGGCGGCCTCGATGGCCGCGATGGCGTCGGCACGCATCGCGGCAACCTCTTCGGGATGCAGCGGGGCAACCTCGACCGGGTCGTAGTTGCTGTTCGGCCCAGACACGGCAGGTACGGCTCCCTCTCGACGGGTTGCGCTGACAACGGGGGTGGTCGACTGAGTCTAGGAAACTCCCCCGGTCACCCACCAGTCGGTTTCCGTCAGTCGAGGATGGCGGGCTGGCCTTCTGGCAGGGTCACCCGCATCCGGGCCCCACCCGTTGGTGAGGACTCCACGTGCACGTCGCCACCGTGTGCGTCGACCAGCCCCCCGACGATGTACAACCCCAGCCCCGACCCTCCACGCCGGCCGTGCTTCCAGAACTTCGTGAAGATGCGCGGCCTGATCTCCTCGGGAATCCCGCTACCTTCGTCGTCGACGATGAGCTCGGCGCCGCGGCCGGCCCCTTCTCGGATGCTGACGGTCACGTCACCTGCCCCGTGCTTGACCGCGTTCTCGACCAGGTTGGCGACCACCTGCGCGAACTTGTCCTTGTCGACCCACACCCGTGGCTGGTCCGTTGCCTGCATGGTGATCGACCTGCCGCCCGCGGCGGCCAGCGGCTCGAGCTGCCGGCTGACCTCGTCGACGAGGTCGACAGGCTCCTTGCGGACCGACAGCCGGCCGGCGTCGATCCTGGCCACGTCGAGGAGCTCCGCGATCAGCCGGGTCAGCCGGTCGGCGTCCGCGTCGACCGTGCGCAGCATCAGCAGCTTCTGCGACTCGGTGAAGCGTTCCCACTTCGACAGCAGCGTCGAGGTGAAGCCCTTGACGCCGGTCAGCGGCGACCGCAGCTCGTGAGCGACCGTGGCGACCAGGTCCGAGCGTCCCATGTCCACCCGTTCTCTCGACTTCGCGTCGCGCAGTCCGACGGCCACCCGCGTCACCTTGCCGCCGGGGCGATCACGCTCCAGCGACGCCGTGACGAGGACCTCCCGGCCAGACGCGGCATGCCATGACGACTCCAGCAACCGGCGTCGTGCCGACAAACCGGTGTAGGGCTGCGCGCAGGCGAACCAGTCGCGGCCGTCGTGGTCTTGCAACGCGACCACGGCGGACAGATGCGCTCCAAGCGCCGCGGTTGGGTCGACCTGCAGCAGTACAGAGGCCGCCACATTGAACTGGGTGGTAACGCCGTCGCCGTCCGCGATCACCACGCCGTCGGGCAGCACGTCCAAGAGGAGCCCGTGACTGATGTCCGACATCGCCGCCTCCCCTTTCACCACCGGCTCCAGAGCCTACGACAGCCTACGCCGGTCACTTTGGCTTCGCGGGTCTGCGCTGGACGAGCGCCTCCGCTGGGCTCGCGCCGACGCGTACAGGCACACGGCGGCCGCAGTGGCGAGGTTGAGGCTCTCGGCCCGACCGTAGATGGGCACCCGGACGACATGGTCGGCCAACGCCGAGTCCTCCGCGGCCATGCCCCACGCCTCATTGCCGAACATCCAGGCGGTCGGGCGGGACAGCAGACCGGAGTCCAGCGCGTCGTCCAGCGTGAGCGACCCGGCGGCGTCGGCGGCCAACACGCCCAGTCCGGTCCGGCGTACCGCGTCCACGCTCTCCGGCACCGTCACCCTGAACGCGATCGGCAGGTGGAACAGGGAGCCGACGCTGGCCCGGACCGCCTTGCCGTTGTACGGGTCGACGGAGGTGCCGGCGAGGATCACTGCTTGCGCACCCACCGCGTCCGCACACCGGATCACGGTGCCGGCGTTGCCCGGGTCGCGCACGCTTGCACACATCGCCACCAGGCCCGGCGGCCCAGGTCGCGTCGAGAGGAGGTCGTCGAGGTCGGTGTCGACGAAGTTGCACACCGCCACCAGCCCCTGCGGCGTCACGGTGTCGGTCAGGATAGTCAGGGCTGCCTCGTCGACGAGGTGCCAGTCGGCGCCGGCGGCACGGGCCGCTTCGGTCAGGTCACGGTGCCGGTCGCTGGCGTCGTACGTCGCCAACACATCGACCACGCAGCCGCGGACCGTCAGCGCCTCCCGGACCGCCTGCGGCCCTTCGGCGACGAACCGCCGCTCAGACATGCGAAAGGCGCGCCGACCAAGCCGTCGAGCGTACTTGACCAGGGCGGAACGCGAGGTCAACAGCTCGGTGCCGGTCAGGAGGCGGCGGCCTTGGACGGCTCGGCCTTGGACGCCGACGCCTGCTCGGGCGCGTTGGCCTTCGCGAGCTCGACGAGCTTGGTGAACGCCGCCGCGTCGGTGACTGCGAGGTCGGCCAAGATCTTGCGGTCGACCTCGACGTCGGCCGCACGCAGGCCCTGGATGAACCGGTTGTAGGTCATGCCGTTGGCGCGAGCGGCGGCGTTGATGCGCTGGATCCACAGCCGGCGGAACTCGCCCTTCTTGGCGCGGCGGTCGCGGTAGCTGTAGACCAGCGAGTGGGTGACCTGCTCCTTGGCCTTCCGGTACAGCCGCGAGCGCTGACCGCGGTATCCGGCTGCGCGCTCGAGGGTCTCCCGGCGCTTCTTGTGGGCGTTGACTGCCCTCTTTACGCGTGCCACTTCTTGACTCCTAGTCGTGCGATGCAGGGGTGGTCGCCATTGCCGGCGCGGCGGCGCCTCACTTGCCGAGCAGCCGCTTCACGTTCTTGCGGTCGGCAGCCGAGATCTCGGTGACGCCGGTCATCCGACGGGTCACCTTGGAGGGCTTCTTCTCCAGGTGGTGGCGCTTGCCGGCCTTTTGGCGCACCAGCTTGCCCGAGCCCGTGGTTTTCACGCGCTTGCGCGTGCCTGAGTGACTCTTCATTTTCGGCATGTGCCGCTCTTTCGTCTCATGCGCGCACTCGCGGGGAGTGCGCGCGGTCCTCACATATCGGGGTCGAGGTTCTCCGAGCGCCGACGCTCTTTCTTGGGCTCCTCTTTCGCGGCCGCTGAGCGTTCGGTGCGCTCAGCTCGCTCCGCGTCGCGGTCAGCGCGCCGGTCGGCCGCCCTCCGCTCCCGCTCCACCTTGGCGTCGGCCTTGGCCTCGGACTTCTTCTTGTGCGGGCCGAGGACCATGACCATGTTGCGTCCGTCCTGCTTGGGTGTCGACTCGACGAAGCCGAGCTCCTCGACGTCCCCTGCGAGGCGCTGGAGCAGCCGGAACCCCAGCTCGGGGCGGTGCTGCTCACGGCCGCGGAACATGATCGTGATCTTGACCTTGTCGCCCTGGTTCAAGAACCTCACGACGTGACCCTTCTTGGTCTCGTAGTCGTGGGCGTCGATCTTCGGGCGAAGCTTCATCTCCTTGATGACCGTGTTGGTCTGGTTGCGCCGCGTCTCCCGGGCCTTCTGGGCGTTCTCGTACTTGAACTTGCCGTAGTCCATGAGCTTGCAGACAGGCGGCCGGGCCGTCGGTGCGACCTCGACCAGGTCGAGGTCGGACTCCTGGGCCAGTCGCAACGCATCGTCGATGCGGACGATGCCGACCTGCTCACCGCCGGGTCCGACGAGTCGCACCTCGGCAACGCGGATACGGTCGTTGACACGCAACTCCGTGCTGATGGGTCCTCCTGTTGTTGTCCGATGAGTCAACGCGGACCGCATCTTCGACAAACAAGAAGTGGCCTCCGCGCATCACACACGGAAGCCACCAACGTCCACCCGCTGTCGTGAACGGATGTACGGCGAAGCGCTAGGCGCCTCGACAGACCCGACGACTAGACGTCGATGCGGGTGGGAGTGGTCTCCGCTTGTGTACCTGTCACAACGCCCAGAACCGAGCGCTGCATTCCCCTTCCGGAGATGGGGACGACAGGCGACCTCAAGGCTAGCAGCCGGCACCGGCAGCCGCCACATCCTGCCGGCCGAACCCCTGGGCGGACCGATGCCGGCCAGAGTCAGTTCTGGCCGACTACGACGACACCGACGCCCGTCAGGTGTGACAGGCTTGTCCGGTGCCCTCCTATGCCGAGATTGTCTGGTTGCCGAATGCCCTCGTGCTCACCGCGCTCCTCGGCGCCGCCGCCTTCTGGGCGTGGAAGCGACGCGGAGTCGCCAGCGGAGTGAGGTGGGCGGGCTTCGCGCTGATCCCGCTGGCCCTGTACTTCACCGGGCTCATCCGACTGTTCTGGACCTTGGTCTTCGAGGTCTCGAGGTGGCTCACGGGGTTCGTTTGGAAGCCGACCGTCTTGGTGGGGCTCGGGCTCGCCGTGGTGT
>JACCUS010000117.1 GCA_013811715.1 Nocardioidaceae bacterium | reverse complement strand
AACCGAGGATGTGCCGTTCTACGTCGAGCTCGCGCGCGAAGCCGACGGACTGCTTGTCGAGCTTGCGGTCGGGAACGGCCGCGTCGCGATCCCGGTTGCGCGCGAGACCGGCCGGCGCGTCGTGGGGATCGACTCTTCGCCGGCGATGCTCGAGCAGGCGCGCGTCTCTGCCGCCGAGGCCGGCGTAAACCTCGATCTCCGCCTGGGCGACATGCGCGATCTCGAGCTCGAAGAGCCCGCCGCGCTGATCTACTGTCCGTTTCGCGCACTCCTGCACCTGCCGACCTGGGCCGCCCGCCGCCGCACCTTCGAGCGTGTCGCCGCGACGCTCCGACCCGGCGGACGGTTCGCCTGGAACGCGTTCGCCCTCGACCACCGGATCGCGGCACGCCTGGACGGACAGCATCAAGACGAGCCCTTGCCACACACGACCCGGTACGCCGTTGGCGCAAACCGGATCGACATCACCCTCGACGACGGCGGTACGAGCTCGCTTTGGTGGGCGACGAAGAACGAGTGGCTGGGACTCGTCGACACCGTAGGGCTCGAGGTCGAGGCCCTCTACGGCGGCTTCGACCGAACGCAGCACGACGACGAGAGCCGCGAGTACGTGTTCATCACACGACGCCCTTGAGCTCGACCAGAACGCCTCGGTCACGCTTGTCCCGGTAGGGCGGTCGCGTGACCCTACCGGGACACTCAGGCGTGCTGAGTCGGCCTACCGCAGGAACGCCTGGAACCATTCGGGCGGGTGGCAGTCTCCCTCCGCCGCGGTAGCCGCAAGTCTTCCGCTCGGGCTTACGACGCCATGATCGCCGCAACCGCCCTCAGCAACGGGCTGGGCATACACACCTGCAACCCCTCGGACTTCGCTGGCATCGAGGGTCTCGAGGTAGTGGCCATTCCCCGCCCTGAACAGCCCGGCGCCCAGTAGATCTCGCTCCACGCTTACGACGTTGACGACCGCGGGCCGACACAGTACATGTATAGTTCACTGCGGAGGTGGGAAAGATGCTTGCGTTGAGGTT
The DNA here is from genome assembly GCA_013811715.1 of Nocardioidaceae bacterium. GTDB lineage: Bacteria > Actinomycetota > Actinomycetes > Propionibacteriales > Nocardioidaceae > JACCUS01. Next base: position 1,377 of record JACCUS010000117.1, on the reverse strand, counting down.
GCCACCAGAGATCGAGCAGAGACTCGAGGCCCTGGCGAAGCGGACGGGACGCTCCAAGTCGTTCTATGCGCGCGAGGCGATCCTCGAGCACCTAGAGGACCTAGAGGACCTCTACCTGGCCGAGGAGGCAATGAACGAGCATTACTCCTCCGGTGGAGCCACGGTTCCGATGGAGCAGGTCGTGGAGCGTTTCGGCGGGTGACGTACTCAGTCGAATGGTCTAAGCGGTCTGAGAAACAACTCGTGAAGCTGGATCGGCAAGTCGCCAAGGCCCTGGTGCGCTTCATGAATGAGCGCGTGCACCGCTCGCAAGATCCCAGAAGCATCGGAAAGCAGCTCAGGGACTCGGACTTCTGGCGGTACCGCGTCGGCGACTACCGGATCCTCTGTCGTATCGAAGGCGAAAGACTGGTGGTGTTGGTGGTCGAGCTAGGACACCGCCGCGAGATCTATCGCCGATGATCGAAGTGGGCTTTCGCGTTGGGGTTCAGCGAGGCTCAGCTGCTCGATCCCGTTGACTGCGCCTGGAACCGGCCCGTCACGAAGGTGGCCTGCATCAGCGCCGACAGGTGTTCCGTGTACCGGCGCGTCGACCAGCCGCAGTCGATCACGAGCTCCTCGAGCAGGTCGAACGACATCAGCGCCCACAGCATGTCCGTGGCGCTGGCGACCGTCCACGGTCGGGCCAGCCGGTGCTCGTCGTGCAGCCATCGGGCGAGTCGGCTACACGCCCGGCGCTGGTCGCGTGTCACGACGTCCCAGTGCGCCGCGGCGTCGGGGTCGTTGCGCCGATCCCGAGCGATCGCCCGGGCGACCGGCCGGACCCGCGGGTGGAAGCGTCCCAGGTGCCGCGCCCACTCCTCCAGGGCGGTCACGGCGTCGGGCGCCGCCCACACCGGCGCGAGCGAGGCCGCCAGACCCTCGGTCTCGTTGACGTGGTCGAACAGCCCGACAAGCAGGTCGGTGCGGGTGGGGAAGTGCAGGTAGACCGTACGCCGAGACACCCCGGCCGACTGCGCCGTGGCAGTCATGCTCAGCGCATCCGACCCGCCCTGCTCGAGGAGCGACCTGGCCGCGGAGAGCAGTGCGCTGCGCGTACGGCGGCTCCTGGCGTTCGCCGGCACCGTGATCCGGTCCGTCACCGAACTCCCGACCCCATGTTGAGAAGTGATGTGGCCTTGGCGGTATAACTTTACGCCAAGATTAGTTGTTGGCACCGAAATATCCTCCTCCCGAGCCCCCTCCGGTCACCTGCTCGCCTTGGCGGCGACGGCCTGTGTCGGCAGCAGCGTCGCGGTGTCGCAGGCGCTCGTGGGCGCACCGTTGTCCACAGCGCAGGCGGCGCGTTATGCGCTCGCTACGGTCCTGCTGCTGGTC
>JACCUS010000105.1 GCA_013811715.1 Nocardioidaceae bacterium | reverse complement strand
CGACACCGCCACGGATGAGGGCGCCGCCAGTCCGACCACCACGGAGACGGCCACCACCGAACCAACGACCAGCCAGCCGACCACCACTGAGCCGACAACCACCGAGCCCACCACCGAGGCGACAACCACGGAGCCCACCACCGAGGAACCGACCGAGCCCCCAGCCGGCACGATCAGCGGCCAGGGCTACGTATTCGCCCTACCCGGCGGCTGGACCGACGTGACCCAGCAGGCGCAGGCCTCCAACCCGCAGGCCGACGTCGCGGTCGCCGAGCCGGCGACGCCGGGTGAGTTCCGGATGAACTTCAACACCGTGTCGCCGACCCCCATCCCCGGGCTGAGCCGCGAGCAGCTGGTCCAGCAGGCGGAGACCGAGCTCCGCAGCGTCACCAACCGCAAGGTGGAGCCGCTGCCGGACGAGACGTTCGACGGTGACTCAGCGATCGGCCAGCGGTCGACCACCGACGCCAGCGGCTTCGAGATCGCGATCGTGCAGTACCTCGTGGTCCGGGACGGCACCCTCTACGTCACGACGATGACGTACGACGTCGACCAGGAGAGCGAGGCCAGCGCGATCCTCGACGGGATCATCGAGAGCTGGACCTGGAGCGACGGCTAGGCACGTCGGCAAGCATGGCGCACACCGCGCAACGCTAGCCGTCCCGGAGTGCGAGCCGGCCCAACAGGTTGCGCGCCTCCTCGGCCACCTTTGGCTGGCAGACCAGCTCGTACGACGTCGCAACCACCCCCGAGTTAGACGTGAAGTCGCGTTTGCCGCCGGTCGCGGCGTACCCCATCAGGCCGGTCAACGCACCGACCACCGCACCGACGACGAGACCGACCAGGGGGGCGAGCAGGGTCGCGTCCTCCCCACTGAACAGCATCACCAGGGTGCCCATGAACAGCCCCCACAGGGAGCCGCTGCCGGCGACCGTGCCGACGACTCGACCGCGCGTCAGCCGCCCGGTGACCCTCTCGACGAGTCGGAGGTCGCTGCCGACGATGGTGACGTTCTCGACGGCGAAGTGGTTGTCGGACAGGTAGTCGACGGCCTCTTGGGCCTTGGCGTACGTCGGGTAGGTCCCGATCGGCAGGCCGGTAGGCAGTTCTGGCATCGGCGCGGGCACGGTGTTCCTCCTTCGCGGTCTGGTCACGATCCTTGCACGTTAGAGGGTGCGGTCGTAGTCGGCCACACCTCGCGTAGCCGGACTTGACGCGGCAGTTCCGTGGATGGTCACACAAGTACTATTCCGGCAGACAGTGTTTTTCACCATTCTCCGGACATGGCGCCTTCGCGTCGTCATACTCATCGTGAGGGGTCCTCCCTCCCGACAAAGGCAAACCCGCTGTGAGGCGGGGACGCAAAGCCAGGGACCTGGTCACTTTCCCAGGCCGCCCAGTTACCGAAAGAGAGTCATCATGCATGCTAGGCAAGGCGCTGCCAAAACCGCGGCGAAGATCCTGTTCGGAGTGGCCGTTGTGTTCGGCTTGACAGCAGGGGCAGGCATCCCCGCGCAGGCCGCGGGCACAGACCGAGACCACGATGGGATGCCCAACATCTGGGAGGTCCGCCACGGGTTGAACCCGGACCGGGCCAACGCCAAGGGCGACGCCGACCGCGACCGGCTGCCTAACCTGGCCGAATACCGCAGGGGCGTGAACCCGCTGGACGAGGACACCGACAGCGACGGTGTGGATGACGGCGACGAGGTGTCCGATGACCTGCCGTCGACCGACATCGACGACGCCGACACTGACGACGACGGCATCGAGGACGGCGACGAAGACGCCGACCACGACGATATCGACAACGAAGACGCAGACGACGGAGACGAAGGCTGCCTGGCCGATGACGACGACGTCGACGAAGACAACGTCAGCGACGAGGACGAGAACGACAACCGCACCCTTGTTCGAGACGCTGACACCGACAACGACGGCACCGAGGACGGCGACGAAGACGCCGACCACGACGGTGTCGACGACGAAGACGAAGACGACGAGTCCGACGACCAGTGCGACGACGACCAGGGTGAGGACGAGGACGACGACCAGGACGACGACGAGGACGACGACGAAGGTGTCGACGACTGAGTGACCTGATCAAGTTCTGCTGAGGCCTCTCCCTGGCGACCGCCGGAGGGGCCTCAGTCGTCAGTCCGCCTCAGCGCAGCTTGTAGTCCTCGAGCAGGCGGCGGCCGATGATCATCCGCTGGATGTCGGCGGTGCCCTCGCCGATCAACAGCATGGGCGCCTCGCGGTAGAGCCGCTCGATCTCGTACTCAGCGGAGTAGCCGTAGCCGCCGTGGATGCGGAACGAGTCCTCCACGACCTGCGAGCAGTACTCCGAGGCCAGGTACTTGGCCATGCCGGCCTCCAGGTCGTTGCGCTGGCCGGCGTCCTTGGTCCGCGCCGCCTTCACCATCATCTGGTGCGC
>JACCUS010000100.1 GCA_013811715.1 Nocardioidaceae bacterium | reverse complement strand
CCGGGCAGGTGGTCGTCAAGGTCGTCGCGTCGGCAGTCAACCGGGCCGACCTGATGCAACGGCAGGGCGCCTACCCGCCGCCGCCCGGCGAGTCCGATGTGCTCGGCCTGGAATGCGCCGGCACCGTCGAGTCTGTCGGCGACAACGTGGCCCGCTGGCAGGTGGGTGACCGGGTGTGTGCGCTGCTCGCCTCCGGGGGCTACGCCGAGCGGGTCACCGTACCCGCCGGACAGGTGTTGCCCGTACCCGCCGGACTCGACCTGATCCAGGCCGCCGCGCTGCCCGAGGTCGTGTGCACGGTGTGGTCGAACGTCTTCATGGCCGCCGGCTTGCAGCGCGATGAGCTGCTGCTGGTCCATGGTGGAGGCAGCGGTGTCGGCACGATGGCGATCCAGCTCGGGAAGGCACTCGGCGCACGCGTGGCCTGCACCGTCGGCTCGCCGGAGAAGGCGGCGGCCTGCCAGGCGCTGGGCGCCGATGCCGCGATCAACTACCGCGACCAGGACTTCGTCGAGGAGGTACGTCGACTGGGGGTCGGTGGCGCGAACGTGATCCTCGACAACATGGGTGCCGCCTACCTGAGCCGCAACCTGGATGCCCTGAGTTTCGAGGGCCGCCTGGTTGTCATCGGCCTACAGGGCGGTGCCAAGGCGGAGCTCGACCTCCGCGCTCTGCTCTCCAAGCGCGCCGCGGTCATCGCCACCGCGTTGCGGTCACGACCCGCAGCGGGGAAGTCCGCGATCGTGGCGAGCGTGGAGGAGAACGTGTGGCCGCTCATCGCCGACGGCACAGTCCGTCCGATCGTGCACGCCACTTTCGGGCTCGACGATGCCCGTTCGGCCCACGAGATGGTCGAGTCCAGCAGCCACATCGGCAAGGTCGTGCTCACCACGTAGGGTGGACGCCATGGCCAGCGACAATCCCCAGCAGCAGGACCAGCCCGCCGACGAGCCCCGCGTCGTGGTGATCGGGCCTGGTGAGATGGGCGTGGCAGGCGGAGAGGTTGGGGAGGGCGAGAACGACGGGCCACGCTCCATTGCCGACCAGGTCGAGCACCCCGCCAAGGTGATGCGCATCGGCAGCATGATCCGCCAGCTGCTCGAGGAGGTGAAGTCCGCCCCCCTCGACGAGGCCAGCCGCGTCCGCCTTCGCGAGATCCACCACGCCTCGATCAAGGAGCTCGAGCAGGGTCTCGCACCGGAGCTCGTCGACGAGCTCGATCGGCTCAGCCTGCCATTCGCGCAGGAGACACCGAGCGAGTCTGAGCTGCGCATCGCGCAAGCACAGCTGGTCGGTTGGCTGGAGGGGCTCTTCCACGGCATCCAGACCACGATCTACGCTCAGCAGATGGCCGCCCGCGCGCAGCTGGAACAGATGCGACGGGCACTGCCTCCGGGCGTGTCTCCGCAGACCGCCGGCCTGCCGGACCAGCAGCGAGGCGATGACTCCGCCGACCACGGCATGTACCTGTAACGATCTGACACCATTTCCCCAATCCGAACGGGGGCGAGTGGCGAATCTCCTGCGTGACGATCACCAGGCGACGCCATCCCTTCCTCGGTGCCGCAGAAGCCTTGAGCTCTGCGGTGGCTGGATTAGGCAGGTCGCCTCTCGTCTCGGTTCTTCCTTGTGGCGCAAAGCTCCGGGGAGGGGTCGCCGCGGCGGCGGCCCCTCCTCGGTTCCATGCCCAGTCCAGGAGGTGACGGTGACGGCGGCCATCACCACCCAGAGCCTGCAGCGCCCAGGCCTCGGCACGCCGTCAGCGCCTCGTTGGGTGCGGCGTGGCACAGTGGTGGTCATGCGATCGCCGACTCACGCCGCTGCGCTCGCGTTACTCATGCGGCGGATCACCGACGGCGACCAGGAGGCGTTTGCCGAGTTCTACGACGCCACGTCCCGAACGATCTTCGGCATCGTGCTCCATGTCCTACGGGATCGGGCTCAGGCCGAGGAGGTCGCCCAAGAGGTGTACGTCGAGGCGTGGCGCTCGGCGGGTCGCTTCGACTCCGGCCGCGGTTCGGCGACCGCCTGGCTCAACACGATCGCGCACCGCAAGGCCGTCGACCGGGTCCGCTCGGCCGAACGCACCGCCGCGCGCGAGCAACGCCACTTCGAGATCGACGCAGATCGAGTCGCGGCCGACCCATCCGAGATCGTGGTCGAGCACGACGAGGGCCGCCGGGTCCGCGAAGCTCTCGACCGGCTGCCGGAGGCGCAGCGTGTCGCCGTACGGCTTGCCTACTTCGAGGGTCGCTCACACAGGGAGGTCGCCGAGTGCCTCCAAGTGCCGCTCGGCACTGCGAAGACCCGCATCAGAGACGCCATGAAGCGGCTACGCAACACCCTTGAGGAGGGAGCGCGATGAACGACCCGCATTCCGCGGCGCATCTGTACGTCGTCGGCGCGCTTCC
>JACCUS010000085.1 GCA_013811715.1 Nocardioidaceae bacterium | reverse complement strand
CCCAAGGATCCGAGCCTCAGGTCGCCCCCACCACCCCACGCTCTGATCCTTGCGCCGCTGCGCACCCGACTACGCGGGGACTCCGGGTGTGACGAACGGAGGCTTGGTCACCGTGAACGGCTCCCGGCGGCCCCGTACGTCGACGAACACCTGGTCGCCGTCGGAGGCAGCCGCGTCAAGCAGCGCAAGCCCGACACCGGCCCCCCGCGTCGGCGAGAACGTCCCTGACGTGACCTCGCCGATCCTGACTCCGGCGGCATCCGACACCGCCATGCGTGGGCGAGGGATTCCGCGTCCGGCGGAGACGATGCCACGGAGGAGCCGAGACGGACCTGCTTCCTTCTCGGCGCGCAACGCGTCACTGCCCCAGAACGAGTCCTTCTTCCAGCCGACCGCCCAGCCAAGCCGAGCCTGAACCGGGGTGATCGTCGAGGAGAGGTCCTGCCCATGAAGCGCATAGCCCATCTCGGTCCGCAAGGTGTCGCGCGCCCCAAGGCCCGCGGGCACGATCCCGTGAGCCGCGCCGGCGGTCAGGAGCGAGTCCCACACGGCTGTCGCGGCGGCGTTCGGCACGACGAGCTCGTAGCCGCGCTCGCCGGTGTAGCCGGTCCGGCATACGACCACCGCGGCTCCCGCGTGCTCGACCTCGACGAAGGACATGTAGTCGTGGCCGACCGGGTAGCCCATGGCGTCGAGCGTCTCGTCGCTCGCCCTGCCCTGGACCGCCAGCACGGCGTACTCATGGTGCAGATCGTCGACCTGCACGCCGTCAGGGGCAGACTCAGCGAGCAGGCGTACGACGGACGAGGCGTTCGCCGCGTTCGGGATCAAGAGCACCTCCTCGGCCGAGCGCAGGTAGGCGATGAGGTCGTCGACGACTCCACCGGCTGGGTTGCAGCACAGCGTGTACTGGGCCTGCCCTGGTGCCAACCTGGCGAGGTCGTTGGTGAGACATGCGTTCACGTACGCCGCTGCGCCCGCCCCGCGGACGACGGCCTTGCCGAGATGGCTGACGTCGAAGGCGCCGACCCCCCGGCGAACGGCGTTGTGCTCCTTGACCGACCCGGTGTACTCGAGCGGCATCGACCAGCCTCCGAACCCCGCCATCTTGGCGCCCAGGTCCAGGTGCCGCTCATGCAGCGGCGATGCAAACAAGCCCGCATCGCTCTGGTCGGCCATCAACGCCGAACCTACAACAAAGCGGTCCAGGACGGGCAGATAGAGTCACCGGACCACCAGGCAACGACGACAAGGAGCCTCGACCCGTGCCCACCCTGAGTCTGCGCAACTCCGCGGCTGCCACTGTCAAGGCCGACGCGCTTGTGATCGGAGTCCACGGCAACGACAAGGCGGTGTCGTCGGTCGCCGCGTCATCGACAGATGTGACGCAGAAGCTCGGCAAGAACTTCCTCTCGACGCTGAACGACATGGGGGTCTCCGCGGAGCGCGGCCAGGTCAGCAAGGTCCCGGGCGGCGACACGGCGGCCGCCGTTGTCGTCGTCGCCGGCCTCGGCCCCGAGGGCGAGGTGTCGCTCGAGTCACTTCGCAAGGCAAGCGGCGCGGCCGCTCGGGCGCTGGCCGGCAAGCAGACCATCGCCTACGCCTTGCCTGCGTCCACCGACGAGCAGGTACGCGCCGTCTCTGAAGGCGCCCTCCTCGGCGCCTACGGGTTCGACCGCTACCGCGAGGAGAAGTCCGGCGCGGTGGGCACCATCGTCGTCCTCACCGAGCTCGCCCGCTCGAAGTCCGCCAAGCAGGCGGCGGCTGCCGCAGAGATCGTCGCCGACGCCGTCAACCTCGCTCGCGACCTCGTCAACGTCCCTCCCAACGACCTCTACCCCGACTCCTTCGCACAGCAGATGGTGGCGCGCGCCAAGCGGTCGAAGGTCAACGTCGACGTCATGGAGGACAAGGAGCTGGAGGCCAAGGGATACGGCGGCATCATGGGTGTCGGCAAGGGCTCGCAACGTCCACCCCGACTGGTCACACTCTCCTACAAGCCGCGAGGTGCGCACACCCATCTGGCCCTTGTCGGCAAGGGGATCACGTTCGACTCAGGTGG
>JACCUS010000062.1 GCA_013811715.1 Nocardioidaceae bacterium | reverse complement strand
ACCTCGGGGCTTGCCAGGCGGCCGGCCTCGCCGAGATGGGTTTCGAGGTCCTCGGGGTCGACAACGACGCCGGCAAGGTCGCGTCGCTTTCGCGTGGGCGGGCGCCGTTCTACGAGCCGGGCTTGGACGCGCTGCTCAGGCGGCACGTGGGCACGGGGCGGTTGCGGTTCACCGCGTCGTTGGCTGCCGCTGCGGAGTTCGGGGACGTGCACTTCCTCTGCCTGGGCACGCCGCAGCGTGCCGACTGCGAAGCCGCCGATCTCAGCCAGCTGCATCAGGTGGTGGAGGGGCTGGGCCCGCTCCTGCGGCGGCAGTGCCTGGTGGTAGGTCGATCCACGGTTCCCGTCGGCACGGCCGCCGACATCGCCCGACGCCTCACCGAGCTGGCGCCGGCAGGTCTCGATGTGGAGGTGGCGTGGAACCCGGAGTTCCTGCGTGAGGGGTCCGCCCTCTCCGACGTGCTGCGTCCGGACCGCATCGTCGTGGGCGTGCAGGACAGCGCGGCCGAGAAGGCGCTGCGGCAGATCTACGCGCACCCGTTGGCGGCCGGCGTGCCCCTTGTGGTCACCGACCTGGCCACAGCCGAGCTGGTCAAGGTGGCGGCGAACGCCTTCTTGGCGACCAAGCTCTCGTTCATCAATGCGATTGCCGACCTGTGCAGCGCCGTCGGGGGCGACGTGGTGTCGCTATCGGACGCCATCGGCCATGACGCGCGGATCGGCCGTTCACACCTCGATGCCGGGCTCGGGTTCGGGGGCGGGTGCCTGCCCAAGGACGTCCGGGGGTTCGCGGTGCGTGCCGGCGAGCTCGGCGTCGACAAGATGAGCGCGCTGCTTGGCCTGGTCGACGACATCAACTCCGAGCGTCGTGAGCTGCTGGTCGAGCTCGCCGTTCAGGAGTGCTGCGGCGAGGTGGCGGGCAAGGCGATCTGCGTGCTGGGGGCCGCCTTCAAGCCGGGTTCGGACGACGTCCGCGACTCTCCGGCGCTGGCGGTGGCGTCGCGGCTGCACCGCCGCGGCGCGCGAGTGCGGGTGTTCGACCCACGGGCCAAGGTCAAGGCGGCGGCCGAGTGCCCAGAGCTCGAGTACGCCGACTCGGTTGGCCAAGCAGCCCAAGACGCCGACCTGGTCATGCACCTCACTGATTGGCCGGAGTTCGGGGCCATCGACGCTGAGCGGCTCGGAGCACAGGTGGCGCGGCGGCGGATCGTCGACGGCCGCAACAGCCTCGACCGCGACGTCTGGCGGGCGGCCGGTTGGACTTACGTCGGCGTCGGGCGCGGCTGACCCGCCCGGGGCGGGTGGGTGAGCGGGCTCACCCACCTCCTGCTTGCATTTGCTAACTCTTGCAAGCACAGTGGAGACATGACCAAACTGAATGTGGGCAAGCCGCTCACCGAGGGGGCGCCCAAGGCCGCCGCGAAGGCAGCCTCGAACCTCGGGGACTACCTGCGCACCCAACGACGCGGCGCCCAACTCAGCCTGCGGCAACTCGCTGACCAGGCGGGAGTCTCCAACCCATATCTCAGCCAGATCGAGCGCGGCCTGCGCAAGCCCTCGGCCGAAGTGCTGCAGCAACTGGCCAAGGCGCTGCGCATCTCCGCCGAGACGCTGTACGTCCGGGCGGGGATCCTCGACCCCGACGAGCACGGCGAGCTGTCAGTGCAGCTGGCAGTGCTCGCCGACTCCGAGCTCAGCGAGCGACAAAAGCAGGTGCTGCTCGACATCTACGATTCCTTTCGCCGCGAAGGCGGACTCGGAGACCACCCCGACATACCGGCGTCCCAACGCCCACTACCGCAACCAACCCCCTCACCGCCCGCTTGAAAGGACACTCGTGATGGCTTTCACCCAGCTCGGCAAGACCCGCAAGGACCTGGAGAAGAGGATCTCAGAGGCGACCCCGCTGTACGCCGTCGTCGGTGCCGGCGATCTCGCCGTACAGAAGATCCGGGACGCTCGCGCCGAGCTCAGCGCCCGCGCCGCGACACCTGAGCACCTCATGACGTTGCCGGCGAAGGCCCGTGCAGTGCTTGGTGACGCGGTGGCCAGCGCCGAGTCGAGGTACGACGACCTCGCCGGGCGCGGCAAGCACCTGGTGACGCGCGTTCGCAACCAAGAAGCCACCGTCGACCTCGAGAAGCAGGCGAAGACCACGGCCAGCCGGGCGAAGGCGACCTCCACCTCGGCCAAGAAGACCGCGGCCACGGCGAAGGAGTCCGCGGCCGCCACCGAGAAGCCCGCGACGACGACAAAGAGGTCGGCCAAGGCCACCACGACCAGCGCCAAGAAGACAGCCTCGGCCGCGAAGAAGGCCGCAGTCGACGGCGTCGACAAGGTCGGCCACTGACGGCGGTTACGCTGGGTCGGGTGACGAGCCTTGCCATCAGCCCCTTCGTGGCCCTGGACATCGAGAGCTACGTCTCACTCGGCATCTGGCTCGCGCTGCTCATTGTCAAGGTTGTCGCGCTCGTTGACGCCGTGATTCACAAGCCGGAGTTCTACGTCGCGGCGGACAAGCAGAACAAGGTGTTCTGGTTGCTGCTGCTGGGGATCTTCTTGGCGTTGCACCTGGTGCTGCGAGACCCGCTGAATTTCTTGAACCTCATCGGCCACGTCGCCGCGTTCGTCTACCTGGCCGACGTGCGGCCGACGTTGCGCGCCATGCCGCGCCACTGAGCTGAGCCCGGGTCGTGCAGCACCCCTTCGTGGCAGGCAGACGCCTTCGTGACGTGCCCTGTCTCATCAGATCGGTA
>JACCUS010000035.1 GCA_013811715.1 Nocardioidaceae bacterium | reverse complement strand
ATCCTGCGGCGAGCCCTGCCCCGCGGGGGTCGTCTGCCGGCAGCGGAACGACCTCGGTCACGACAGGCGGTGGCGTGCCGGCCGGCGCGGCGGCAGCCAGCTGCGCCGAGAGCTCGACGAGGAGCTGGGCAACGACCGGGCTCGCTGCCGGCGCGGTCAGCAGCTCCGAGGCGGTTTCTCCGATCACGATGGCGCCGTACACGTCGCGGTCCTCGATGGCGGCGACGGCGGCCTTGCGGGAGGCCGCCGCTGTCACGTCGAACGCGTCGTCGCCGGCCGCCGTCAGCTGCTGCTCGACCGGCGCCACGGCCGGGGGAGGGCCGGCCACGGCGATCGGCAGATCTCGCGGCGCGAGGTTGCTGGCCGGCCAGGCGAAGCCGGTGAGGATCAGGGCGAGCAACGCTGTCAGGCCCGCGACAGCGGCGGCGACGTGGACCCACGGCGTGGCCTCGTGGGGCAGGCCGGAGCGCACCGGAGGGTCGGTGCTGGGGGAGGTGGTGGACATAGCCCAATCCTAAAACGAATGTTCCTTCTTCTTACACTCCCACTTTGCCGTCGGAGCAAGCTCCTTGTCAAGAACGAATATTCGTTTTATCCTCCGGGGATGCCGAAGATCACCGCGGAGCGCCGCGCCGCCAGGCGAGACCACATCGTCGCTGCCGGGTGGAGGTGTGTGGCCCGCGAGGGCTTCCACAAGACGACGATGGCCGATGTCATCAACGAAGCCGGGATGTCCGCGGGCGCGGTCTACGGCTACTTCCGCAGCAAGAACGAGATCATCAAGGCGATCTCCGGCCTGGCGATCGGGCAGGTGGCTGATCTGCTGCAAGACATGGGATCCGCGACCCAGCCGGTCTCATTGGCCGATGCCCTCCAGACGGTTCTGACGCACATCGCGACGATGGCCGACCACGAGGACGGCGACCTCACGCGCGTGGGAGTGCAGGCATGGGCCGAGTCACTGCGCGACCCCGACATCCACGCGATCGTGAGTGAACGCATGGGGCAGCTGCGAGCCGGCTTCGAGGTCGTCGCACGGCACGCCCAGAAGGACGGGCTGCTGAGCTCAGACGCCGACCCAGCCGAGGTCGCGCAGGTGATGCTCGGCTTGGTGCCCGGGTTCGCCTTGCAGCGCCTGCTGTTGGGCGACGTCACCCCGCAGTCGTACGTCGCGGGCTTCCGCGCCCTCACGGCCTGACACAACCCGAGCCATCCACCCGCGACCCGCCCTGCACCTCAGCGAATTGCGGGAAACTGGTTGCCGACACGCCGAACGAGACAGCAGCTTTCCCGCAATTGCGGGTGGGGTGCGGGTGGGGGTGGTGCCCAGTCAGCTCGAGGAGCCGTCGCAGTTCTCGGTGGCGTAGTCCTGGATGTTCTGGTTGGCCTGCTCCACATCTTCGCTTCCGATGGCTTCCACGTCCTGCTGCAGGCCCTCGAGCGCCTCCCGGTCGAGGCCGGAGGCGTCGGGGTTGCTCGGATCGAAGTTCTCCGGGTCGACCCCGGCGTCCTCGAGGGTGGAGGCGACGTCGTCGTATGCGCTGTTCAACGTGTCGACATCGTCCTTGATCTCGTCCGGAGAAGCGTCGGAGAGATCATTCAGGGCGTCTCCGAACCCGCTGATGTTCTGACCTTGCAGATCCTCCAGGCTCAAGTAGCTGTCGCAGAAGTCCTCGACGCTGCCTCCGCCGCCACAGGCGCTCAGCGCCCCAAGCGAGAGCACCCCGACGGCGAGGATGGACGCTGAACGAGTCATGGTGATGCCTTTCGGGTAAGTCGGTCGGCACGTCGGTCGCGACGCGGTCGAGGTGTCGGGACATTCAATCAGCATCGAGGGTCTCGCCCGAAATCGTCTCGGCCGGCGTCGCCTGCCCATCAGGCAAACTGAGGACGTGGAGGAGCAGGAGAGGTACGTCGAGGCGGTGCTGAGGATCGTCGAGCAGATCCCGGTGGGGCGCGCGACGACGTACGGGCTGATCGCCGAGGCGGTCGGTCGGGGCGGACCGCGGCAGGTCGGACGGGTGCTGGCGATGTACGGCGGACCGGTGCCGTGGTGGCGCGTCGTGCGAGCCGACGGCGGCCTGCCGGACTCGCATCAGCGCGAGGCGCTGGCTCGCTACCGAGAAGAAGAGACCCCGCTGCGCGGCTCGATCACCGACGCCGCCTCGATCCGCATCGACATCGACGCCGCCTGCTGGCAGCCCCCGACCTGACCACCGTCCCTCGGCTGACTGTCGGCCCCGTCTGGTGGGATAGCACCCATGTCCGTCAGCTACCGCCTCGAACGTACGGCGCGCCCTCTCCTCGGCGCTCCGACGCTGGACGAGTCCCAGCGGTCGGTCGTCGACCACCCGGGGGGCCCGCTGCTGGTGCTGGCCGGCCCGGGCACCGGCAAGACCACGACGCTGGTGGAGGCCGTGGTCGACCGGATCGACGGCCGGGGGCTGCAGCCCGACCAGGTGCTGGTGCTCACATTCAGCCGCAAGGCCGCCGAGGAGCTGCGCAACCGCATCACCGGGCGGCTGGGCCGCACGAGCTCGCACCTGATGAGCTCCACCTTCCACTCGTTCTGTTACGGCTTGGTGCGGCAGTGGCAGCCGGCCGAGCTCTACTCCGCCCCGCTCCGGCTGCTCAGCGCCCCCGAGCAGGACGTCAAGCTGCGCGAGCTGCTCGCCCACTCCCGCGGGAGCGGGAAGGCCACCTGGCCGCCGGCCCTCGAGCAGGCGCTCCGCACCCGCGGGTTCGCCCGCGAGGTGCACGCGGTGCTCGCGCGCGCCCGCGAGCTGGGCATGGAACCGGCCGACCTGGCCCAGGTGGGGTCGGACTCCGACCGGCTCGAGTGGGTGGCGGCGGGGGCGTTCATGGCCGAGTACCTCGAGGTGCTCGACTTCGAGGGCGCGCTCGACTACGCCGAGCTCGTCCACCGGGCAGTGCTGCTGGCCGAGGGCCCCGAGGTGCGCGAGCAGCTGCGGCGGCAGTTCCAGGCCGTCTTCGTCGACGAGTACCAAGACACCGACCCGATGCAGGTCCGGCTCCTGCAGGCGATTGCCGGAGACGGGCGCGACCTGGTCGTCGTCGGCGACCCCGACCAGAGCATCTACGCGTTCAGGGGCGCCGACGTGCGCGGCATCCTCGACTTCCCGACCGAGTTCCGGCATGCCGACCGGCGCCGGGCGGACGTGGTGGCTCTGAGTACGACGCGACGCTTCGGCGAGCGGCTGCTCACCGCCTCCCGACGGATCGCCGGCGGCATCGGCGTCCAGGGGGCCATCGGAGCTGACACGTTCCGCGCTTTTCGTAACCCGGCGGCGGCTCCCGGTGAGTTCGGGCCGGGCCGGGCCGAGGTGTTCACGTTCTCCTCCAGCGGCGCCGAGGCCGACCACATCGCCGACATCTTGCGCCGCGCCCATCTGGAGGACGACATCCCCTGGACCGAGATGGCTGTGCTCGTCCGGTCTGGTGTCACCTCGATCCCCGGCCTGAGAAGGTCGCTGGTCGCTGCCGGGGTGCCCGTCGAGGTCGCCGGTGACGAGGTCCCGCTGCGCGCGGAGCCCGCCGTACAGCCGCTGCTCGCCGCGCTGCGCGGTGCCGTCGACCTCGACGCGATGTCAGCCGAGGCTGCACGCATGCTGTTGACCTCCCCGCTGGGTGACCTCGACGCGGCCGAGGTCCGCAAGCTCGGCCGTCGGCTCCGGCGAGCCGACCGCCTGAAGCACGACCGGCTGCCGCTCTCCTCAGGTGAGCTGCTGCGCAGCGCCTTGGTCGACCCGTCGCTGCTCGACGGGCTCGACGACTCGGTGGCCGCGCGTGCGGGCAAGCTCGCCCGGCTGTTGCACAGGGCGCACGGCGTGCTCGCCTCCGGCGGGCCGGCCGAGGAGGCGCTGTGGGGGCTCTGGTCCGGCACCACGTGGCCGTACCGACTCCGTGGGGCGGTCGAGCGGGGGGCCGGTGCGGCCCGGGCTGCCGATCGCGACCTAGACGCGATCTGCGCCCTGTTCGAGGTGGCGGCGCAGGCCGAGGAGAAGCACGGCCACAGGGGTGCGCTCGTCTTCATCGAGGAGGTCGAGGCGCAGCAGATCCCCGCCGACACCCTGGCCGACCGAGGGGTGCGCGGAGACGCGGTGCGGCTGCTCACCGCGCACCGATCGAAGGGGCTCGAGTGGCGCCTCGTCGCCGTGGCCGGAGTGCAGCAGGGCTCCTGGCCCGACCTGCGGAGGCGTGGTTCAGTGCTGCAGGCCGACCGGCTGGGGGCCGACGGACTCGTCGACTCGCTCACCGCCAAGGCGATGATGGCCGAGGAGCGACGGTTGTTCTACGTCGCGGTCACCCGGGCTCGACAGCGGCTGGTCGTCACCGCGGTGGCCTCGCCCGAGGCCGACGGCGACCAACCGTCCCGGCTGCTCGACGACCTCGGCCTTCCAGCGCGTCATCTGCCCGGACGTCCGCTGCGGCCGATGTCGCTGCCGGGCCTGGTCGCCGAGCTGCGCCGTGTCGCGGCCGATCCCACGCAGCGTCAACCGCTGCGCGGGGCGGCTGCCGCCCGGCTCGCCCGGCTGGTCGGCGAGGAGATCGGGGGTCAGTCACTGGCACCCGGCGCCGACCCCGCGAACTGGTGGGGCCTGCGCCCGCGGACCACCAACGACACCCCGCTACGGCCAGCCGACGCACCGCTCAGGCTCTCGGCCAGCGGGCTCGAAGCGGTGCTCAGCTGCCCGCTGAGATGGTTCTTGGCCAAGGAGGCCGCCGGTGAGACCGCCCGAACGACGGCGCTGGGCTTCGGCAGCGTCATCCACGCCCTCGCCGACCACATGAGCAAGGACGACGTTGTCGACAAGGAGCAGGTGCTGCGCCTGCTGGACGACGTATGGGGCCAGCTGCGGTTCGACAGTCCGTGGATTGCCGCCCGAGAGCGGTGTGAGGCCGAGGCCGCCATCGACCGGCTCTTCGCCTGGCACGGCTCGCGTCCGGGGCGCTCCTACGTCGGGTCCGAGGTCGACTTCGACATCGAGATCCCGCTCGAGGGCCGCGAGAGGGTCGCAGTCAAAGGCCGCATCGACCGGGTGGAGCGCGACACCGAAGGCCGTGTCGTGATCGTCGACTTCAAGACCAGCAAGAACGCGCCGACCGGCAAGTCGGTCACTCAAAACCCTCAGCTCGGCCTCTACCAGCTCGTCGTCGGGCACAACGGCCTGGCGAGCCGGTGCGGGTCGGCCGCCGAGCCGGGCGGCGCCGAGCTGGTCCAGCTGCGCGTCGACAGCGGCGGTCTGCCCAAGGTGCAGGTTCAATCGCCGCAAGCCGCTGACGAGTCGGGGCGCAAGCCGGTCGAGGTGCAGCTGATCAGCGCCACCGCCACCGTGCGCGCCGAGCAGTTCGACGCCACAGTCAACGACCACTGCAAGCGCTGCGAGTTCAACCGGATGTGCCCGGCCCAGCAGCGGTCCAAGACGGTGCTGTCGTGACGTCGGAGCCGTTGCGCAACCTCGAGGGGAGAGCGGGCTTGGACACCGAACAGCGCGGCCGGTCGATCTCGTCGACTGCCGACCTGTGTCGGTTGATGCAGACCCCGTTCAGTGACCAGCAGCTCACCGCGATCACCGCGCCGCTGGCGCCGGGAGTGATCGTCGCCGGAGCAGGGTCAGGAAAGACCACGGTGATGGCGGCACGCGTCGTCTGGCTCGTCGGGACCGGTGCCGTGAAGCCCGACGAGGTGCTCGGGCTGACCTTCACCAACAAGGCCACCGCAGAGCTGGCGCACCGCGTCCGCGGCTCGCTGACCCAGGCGGGGTTGGCACCGGGGCCGGGCGCTCCCCTGACCGACGACGAGTTCGCCGAGCCGACCGTGTTGACCTACCACGCCTACGCCGCCCGGCTGCTTGCCGAGCATGGGCTGCGCATCGGGCACGAGCCCGACACCCGCCTCATCGCAGATGCGTCCAGGTTCCAGCTGGCCGCCCGGGCCATCCGCGAGCACACCGGTCCCATCGAGCATCTCAGCACCTGGGTGCCGACGAGCGTCTCGGCGCTGCTCGCCTTGGACGCACAGCTGTCCGAGCACCTGGTGAGCATCGACGAGCTGCGGCGGTTCCAACGTGCGGAGGCGCCGCGCTGGCTCCAGTCAAAGCAGACGAACGAGATCCGAAGGGTGGTGGCGACCTTCGAGAAGCGGGCCGAGCTGCTCGGGCTCGTCGAAGGCTACCGGAGGCTCAAGGACGCCCTCGGCGTGATGGATTTCTCCGACCAGATGGCCAGGGGGGCCCAGCTCGCCCAGACATGTCCCGAGGTCGGCGTCGCCGAACGCGACAGATTCAAGGTTGTGCTGCTCGACGAGTACCAAGACACCTCGGTGGCCCAAGCGCTCCTGTTGACCCGGCTCTTCTCGGGCCCGTCCGACGGGGAGGGTCGTGGGCACCCGGTTACGGCGGTGGGCGACCCCTGCCAGGCCATCTACGGCTGGCGGGGCGCCTCGGTAAGGAACATCGAGCAGTTCCCCCAGGACTTCCCGGTGGCGGACGCATCCGCGCTTCCCGGGGTCTCCCGCTTCCCGCTGAGCGTCAACCGCAGGTCCGACGTCCAGGTGCTGCAGACCGCCAACGCGCTCGCCGCCGAGCTCCACACCACTCATGCCGGCAGCGAGCCGCTGGCGCCGCGATCCGGCGCACCAGCGGGGTCGGTGCGCGCCGCCACGCTGCTGACCTACCGAGACGAGCTGGACTTCTTGGCGGCCGCGGTGCCCAAGGCGCACAGCTCGATGCCGGTGCCGACCTGGGGCCAGATCGGTGTCCTGGTCCGGGACAACAAGACCGCCGCCGATGTCCATGACGCGCTCACCGGCGCCGGCGTACCCGTCGAGGTGGTCGGCCTCAGCGGGCTGCTGCAGATGCCAGAGATTGCCGAGGTCGTCGCCACCCTCGAAGTGATCCACGACGTCACCGCCAACGCCGCGCTGCTGGCGCTGCTGACCGGCCCACGCTGGGCCATCGGCATCCGTGACCTCGCTCTGCTCGGCCGCCGGGCCAAGTGGTTGGCGCGACCTGACGCCGACGAGGCCGGCTCGACCGAGCTCGACGGCATCGTCGGGCAGCTCGAAGAGGCGGTTACGGGCGTCGACCCGGCTGACGTCGTCTCGCTGCTCGAGGCGCTCGAGGACCTCGGCGGCTACGATTACTCGGCGCCGGCCCGGCAGCGGTTCGCCCTGCTGGCAACAGAGCTTCGGGCATTGCGCCGGCACGTCGGTGAGCCGTTGCTCGACCTGGTCCGGCGGGTCATCGAGGTCACCGGGCTCGAAGTCGAGCTGGCCTCGTCCACGTCCACCGTTGCGGCCTCTCGGCGCGGCAACCTCTCGACGTTTCTCGACGCCGTCTCGTCGTTCGCCGGCGTCGACGGCGACGCCTCCTTGCCCGGGCTGCTGGCATACCTCGAGGCGGAGGAGGAGTACGGCAACGGGCTGGCGCTGGCACTGCCCACCGACGCCAACTCGGTCAAGTTGTTGACGGTCCACCGGGCCAAGGGGCTGGAGTGGGACGTCGTCTTCGTCCCCGGCGTCTGCACGAAGGTCTTTCCGTCGGCGCAGGGACGGTCACGCTGGCCGACCGCCATGTCCGAGCTGCCGGCACCGTTGCGTGGCGACGCCGTCGACCTGCCGCACCTCTCGGAGCGGAGCACCAAGGGGCTGCAGGCGTTCATCGACGACTCCAAGGCCCACGAGCTGCTCGAGGAGCGACGCCTGGGCTATGTCGCAGTCACCCGGCCACGCCGAGAGCTGGTGGTTTCGTGCCACTGGTGGGGGCCGGAGCAGAAACTTCCGCGCGGCCCCTCCGACTTCATGACCCGGATCATCGAGAGCATCAAGTCGCGGGGCGGAGAGCCGGAAATCACCGCTCCCGCGCCCGACGAAGACGACGAGAATCCTTCCAACCGTTCACTCGAGCGGTACTCCTGGCCGGTCGGGGCAGGTGACGACGAGGTCGACCAGCGCCTCGCGGCGGCGGCGCTCGTGCAGTCCGCCGCGGAGGCCGGGTGGCGAGTCGCCGCCGAGGCTGCCGACGACGAGCTCATGCTCGACGAGCGGGCGGCCGTCGAACAGTGGGATCGAGAGCTGGCCGGGCTCATCGACGAGACACGGGTCAGCCGGGCCGAGCAGGTCGTCGTACCGCTCCCGGCGACCCTCTCGGCGACCACGATGCTTCGGCTCAAGGACGACCCGGAGGGCCTGGCGAAGGAGCTTGCGCGGCCGATGCCGCGCAAGCCGTCAGCGGCGGCTCGCTTCGGGACCCGCTTCCACGCGTGGGTCGAGGCGCATGTCGGCCAGCAGCAGTTGCTGGACCCCGACGATCTGCCCGGCCGCGCCGACCACGGCATCGGCGACGACGTCGAGCTGCGACAGCTGGCCGATGCGTTCAAGGCAGGGCCGTACGGCGACCGTCCGCCCCATCAGGTCGAGACGCCGTTCGCGCTGGTGCTCGCGGGGCAGGTGGTCCGCGGCCGCATCGACGCCGTCTACCAGACGGGCCGGGGCTACCAGGTGGTCGACTGGAAGACCAACCAGGCGCAGACCGCGGATCCGCTACAGCTCGCCATCTACCGGCTGGCATGGGCAGAGCTGACCGGGCTGGACGTGAGCGCGGTTGAGGCGGCGTTCTACTACGTGCGCTCGGGTGACATCGTCGCGTACGACGACCTGCCC
Organism: Nocardioidaceae bacterium; assembly: GCA_013811715.1. Taxonomy (GTDB): domain Bacteria; phylum Actinomycetota; class Actinomycetes; order Propionibacteriales; family Nocardioidaceae; genus JACCUS01. Next base: position 18,317 of record JACCUS010000035.1, on the reverse strand, counting down.
GACCGCGGCGAGATCGAGCGCCTCGTCACCGGCGGCTAGGACTGGCTCAGCGGGGTGGCGAGCATGGCCTCGAGGGCGATCGCCACCATCTCCGCGAAGGTCCGTTCCCGCTCGTCCGCCGTCGTCTCCGCGCCGGTGAGCACGTGGTCGGAGACGGTGCACACCGTGAGCGCCCGGCGGCGGTGCTTGGCGGCCAGGGTGTAGAGCGCGTTGCACTCCATCTCGACAGCCACCACGCCGTACTCCGCCATCCGCGTCAACAGCTCCGGGCGGTCGGAGTAGAACGAGTCAGCGGAGAAGACCTGCGCGACGGTCGGCGTCAGACCCAGCGCGGATGCGGCCTGGTCGGCGGCGCGCAGCAGCCCGAAGTCCGCGGTCGCCGCGTAGTCGAGCCCTTCGAAGCGGACCTTGTTCATCGACGAGTCGGTCGCCGCGCTGATGGCCAACACCACGTCGCGTACCTCTAGCGACTCCGAGACAGCTCCGCAGGAGCCGACCCGCACCAGCTGCTGGACGTCGTAGTCGCGGATCAGCTCACTGGCATAGATCGAGGCCGACGGCTGCCCCATCCCGGTGCCCTGCACGGAGATGGGCTCACCGCGGTAGGTGCCGGAGTAGCCCAACATGTTGCGGACCGTCGAGTAGCACGTCGCTTCATCCAGGTAGGTCTCGGCGATCCACTTGGCCCGCAGCGGGTCGCCCGGGAGCAGGACTCGAGGGGCGATCTGACCAGGCTCGGCGCCGATATGGGTGCTCATGGCCCGTGATCTTGCCAGACGACCCGCGAAGTAGGGTCGGGTCTGTGACATCGGGCTCGCTGCCGCCATTCCCGTTCCGCAACGCCGCCCATGACCGGCTGTGCGAGCGTCGCGGAGATGAGGAGTTCCTCGACACCGCATGGACGGACTCCGCAACCAGGGTGCTCGTCATGCGCGGCTGGGATCTGGCGCTTGGCGACGGCGAGGGTTCGCTGCGCCTGGTGTCGCCGCAGGACGCGCCGCCCGGAGAGCGGATGCTTCTCGGCGCGGTCGACGGCACCGCCTACTTCCTGGTCATCGTGGCCGACCCGCCGAGCCCGGAGGGGGGCGGCAACGACGGGGCCAATGCGGAGACGGTGGCGACGGGGAAGATCGACGACCCGACGCAGGGGTGGCCGTTCGGGTCGCTTCGTCAGGTCGCGGGCAGGCTTGACGACGTACAGGCATCCCTCGCGGTGCACGCGGTGTCCTTGACCGGCTGGCACCTGCGTCATCCGAGGTGTTCGCTGTGCGGCGCCGAGACCGAGGTCGCGTCGGCAGGAGAGTCGCGAACCTGCCCGAGCTGCGGTGCCCAGCACTTTCCGAGGACCGATCCCGCGGTGATCATGCTCGTCGTCGATGCGGACGACCGGTGCCTGCTCGGGCACAACTCCGCGCGCGCCCCCGGTTGGTACTCAACGCTTGCGGGCTTCGTCGAGCCGGGAGAGTCCCCAGAACAGGCGGTCGTGCGGGAGGTGAAGGAGGAGACCGGAGTCGACGTTGCCGACGTCGGCTACGCGGGCAGCCAGCCCTGGCCGTTCCCGTCCAGTCTGATGCTGGGCTTCTTCGCCACCGCGTCGACGACGGACATCGTGGTCGACGGCACCGAGATCACCGAAGCGCGCTGGTTCACCCGCGCGGACGTCAAGCACGAGGTGGAGTCGGGCGAGCTGGTGCTGCCCACCACGATCTCGATCGCTGGGGCGCTCATCACCAGCTGGTACGGCGACGATCTGCCCGCCAGCCGCAGCTAGCGTCCGGCCCCGCCGACTTGCGGCTGGCTAGCGTCCAGGCCCCGCGAAATGCGGGAAACTTGTGGCTCCACCCGCCGTTTGAGCGCAGGTTTCCCGCAATTGCGAGGAGGGTACGTGGGGGCGTGGCGAATCAGGAGAGTGGCTCGGCGTGGAGGTGGGGCGTCGACAACGTCAGGAGGCGAGCTTGCCCTTCACCGCTGCGAGGCTGGGGTTGGTAAGGGCGCTGCCGTCGGGGAAGACGAGCGTGGGAACCGTCTGGTTGCCGTTGTTGACCCGCTCCACCACGTCGGCCGCCTCGGGCTCACGTTCGATGTCGACCTCGATGTAGCCGATGCCTTCGCGGTCGAGCTGCCCCTTGAGCCGGTGGCAGTACCCACACCAGGGCGTGGAGTAGATCGTGAGCTGGGCTGACATCGAGAGTGTCCCTTCTGACGTCTAGGCTTGTGAGGTTATCAACGCAACCCGGTGCCGGCTGCTTCCCGGTGTGAGGAGGATCGCGTGGCTGACGCCGATCGGCTGCTCGAAGGACTCGACCCGGAGCAGCGCGAGGTGGCCACCCTCTTGGAAGGGCCGGTGAAGGTCCTCGCGGGCGCTGGCACCGGCAAGACCCGGGCGATCACCCACCGGATCGCGTACGGAGTGGCGTCGGGGGTGATGGTCCCGACCGAGGTGCTCGCGGTGACGTTCACCACCCGCGCCGCGGGTGAGCTGCGGCAACGGCTGGCCAGGCTGGGGGCGGTCGGCGTGCAGGCTCGCACCTTCCACTCAGCGGCACTTCGGCAGGCGCGCTACTTCTGGCCGCAGGTGTACGACGCCGAGCTGCCGCGGCTGGTCTCGTCCAAGCTCGGCCTGCTCGGCGAAGCGGTGGGCCACAGCCGGCTCAAGGCGAGCCAGTCCGACCTGCGCGATCTCGCCGGTGAGATCGAATGGGCGAAGGTCTCCAACGTCAGACCCGACGACTACGAAAAGCTCGCGCCCGACGCCGCCCGTGCGGTCGACGGCTACGACGCCGCGACGGTGGCGAAGATCTACGAGAGCTACGAAGACGTCAAGCGATCCCGGCAGCGGATCGACATGGAGGACGTCTTGCTGTGCGCGGCCGCCGTGCTGAGCGGAGACGAGCGGGTGGCGGCCGCCGTCCGACGTCAGTACCGGTGGTTCGTCGTCGACGAGTTCCAAGACGTCAGCCCCATCCAGTGCGCATTGCTCGACCTGTGGCTCGGTGGTCGAGACGAGCTGTGTGTCGTGGGCGACCCGGCCCAGACGATCTACTCGTTCGCCGGCGCCTCGGCCGAGCACCTGCTCGGCTTCGGGCGCAGACACCCCGGCACCTCCTCGGTCACGCTGATGCGCAACTACCGATCGACTCCGGAGGTCATCTCGACCGCCAACACCGTGATGGGTCCCCAGCTCGGCAAGTCCGCAGTACAGCTCATGGCAGTCCGGCAACCGGGCCCAGCAGTCAGCTTCACCGGCCATGCCGACGAGGTGTCCGAAGCGGCTGCGGTCGCGAAGGCGATCTCCGCGGCGATCTCCGCCGGCACTGCGGCGGCCGACATCGCCGTGCTCTTCCGCATCAACGCCCAGTCGGAGAGTTTCGAGGAGGCGCTCGCGGATCAGTCCATCCCGTTCGTCGTCCGCGGCGCAGAGCGCTTCTTCGACCGGGGCGAGGTCAAGCAGGCGATCACGCTGCTCCGGGGTGCTGCTCGTGCAGACGACGGGGTCGCGGCCGCGGAGGCGGCAACCGACCCCTCGCCGGCAGGTGGGCTGGTCGCCTCGGTGACTCACGTGCTCGCCGCGATGGGCTGGTCGGCGACGCCGCCAGTCGGGCGGGGCAGCGTCCGCGACCGATGGGAGTCGCTGCAGGCCCTGGTCGCCGTGGCAGCTGAGACAGCCACCTCTCATCCCGCCCTCGACCTGGGGGGCTTTGTCGCCGAGCTGGAGCGTCGCGCGGCGGCGCAGCACGCCCCGCTCGGCGACGGGGTCACGTTGACGACCCTGCACTCAGCCAAGGGCCTGGAGTGGCAGATCGTGTTCCTGGTCGGCATGCACGAGGGCATGATGCCGATCGTGTACGCCGACACCGCCGCGGCCGTCGACGAAGAGCGGCGGCTGCTCTACGTCGGGGTGACCCGAGCTGCCGACCGGCTCAGCGTCACCTGGTCTGCTGCCCGGACTCCGGGCGGGCGTGGGTCGCGAGGTCCGAGCCGGTTCCTCGACGGGCTGCTCGCCGAGCGGCAGCGCCCCGCCGGCCCGAGCGGCTCGGCGGCGGGCAGACGGCGTACGCGAGCCGCGAAGATGGCCTCGTGCCGGGTGTGCTCGCGGCCATTGACCGATCCCCGTGAGCGCAAGCTGGGACGCTGCGCCGACTGCCCCAGCAGCTACGACGAAGGCTTGTACGAGGCGCTCCGTGGCTGGCGCAAGGATCGCGCCGGGGAGGAGAAGGTGCCGGCGTACTGCGTCTTCACCGACGCGACCATGACCGCGCTCGCCGAGACACAGCCCCGAGACGTCGCCGGACTGGTGCGGGTGCCGGGCATCGGGCCGACCAAGATCGACAAGTATGGGCAGGACATCTTGGCGCTGTGCGCCGCAAATCATCCCGCGCCTGACCGGCTCTGAAGGCGTTTCGGAGGATTCTTTCGGAAATCTCGGTAAACCATTTGCGCCCCGAAACCGCGGGCGCGTACGCTTCAAGCACCGCAGAGGGTCAGCCATCTGCTGACCATGACAGCGTCGAGCGCGTGCCACGCCTCGACACCGGCTCTTTCGGAAGGGAGGGGCAGAAGATGATCTACACCACGATCGCGACGACCATGGCGACGCGCGTCCGCATGCCTGCCCTCGCCCACGGGTTGGAGACGGGTGCGTCCCTCGAGGGTCGTCGCCTCGCTGCTGGGACCACTGTGTCCGCATACCGCACTCGCGTGCCGGCATTCGTCAAGGACGCCTTCAAGGGCGTCCGTGCTTGGAGCCCACCGGTCTAGAAGTGAACTCTCTCGACCGGCACCTCCAAGCCGCGGACCCCGACACCGGGATCCGCGGCCTTTTCGTTTCCCCGCCCGATCGATGCAGTCAAAGGAGGTGACACACATGACAATCAGCGTCCTCGACGCACTCCTGGTGAGTGAGGAGACGAATGCGCGGGAGTTGCCATGCCGGTCGAACGACCCAGAGCTCTTCTTCGCCGAGTCTCCGGCCGATGTCGAGCTGGCCAAGGTGCTGTGCCGTACCTGCCCCGTGCGGGCCGAATGCCTCGCAGGGGCACTCGATCGCCGCGAACCGTGGGGCGTGTGGGGTGGCGAACTGTTCGTTTCTGGAGCAGTTGTCGCCCGCAAACGGCCCCGGGGCAGACCCCGCAAGTGCGAGGTCGCGGCCTGACCGACAGCAGCCGCCTCCACCGACACCGACCAAGCAACCATGCCGCACTCGCCATCTGAGAGAGAAGTCGAACCCGATGACCCAAAACGACCTGCCGAACAGGAGCACGAAGATGAATCTCATGCACGAAGACCTGGCACGGGCCCATATCGACGCGCGCCTTCAGGAGGCGCGCGAACGCCGACGTGCCGACGTGGTGCAGCGCTCGCAGCGGTTGGCCCGCCGGGCCGAGCGCGCAAGCCAGCGGGCCCGCCTGCTGCTTGCCCGCTCCCTGTGAGCCGATCCCGATGATGCCCGGATGTCCTCAGCCAAGGACTCCGGGCATTATCGTTGCCTCGTGGTCATCTGCGATTTGTGCGGCAGGACGCCCGACGCCGAGACCGACGAGGTACCGCTGACCTGGGTGACCTCGGTCGAGAACGGCGGACAACGCGTCTACTGCGACAGTTGTGCCCGAGTCCACCTGCGCAGCATCGAGGCCAAGCTCGACGCCGAGTGGTGGTAGCCCGCGAATGCGTACGGCGACGCCCACGGGCTGCCGGAGAAGGCGAGAAGCGGGTGAGCGGGTCAAGACAAGCTCCCGTGCGCGGTTTGTCAACGACGGCTGAAACTGACATCCAGCCGACCCCACGGCGGTCAGGCGCCGTCAGGAGTGACGGCGAATCCGGGCAGCGACTCGGCGAGAATCTGCGCGAAGGGCGCCTCCGCCTCCAGCTGCGACAGCACCCCGAGGCCGCCCAGCCAGACGCGATGGATCAACAAGAACTCCGGCGGCAGGTTGAACTTCATCATGGTGGTGTAGCCGGGCTGGCGCGGGTCGTTGATGCGGGCGAACTGCCCCCGCATCCACGACCGCGAGAAGCGGAACGTCTCGCCGGCGGCTGGCTGGGCGAAAGGAGAGAGGTAGTCACGCAGGTCGTCGACGTCGATCGAGACAGACTCCTTGATGAACCCGTTCGCGCGCAGCCCGGCAAGTACCGCGTCGTACTCGTCGTCGGCCGCGTTTCGCAGCATCGACCCGAGATGGAGCGGCAGCCCACCCCCCGGCAGCCGCGCCACGGCTCCGTAGTCGACGACACCTAGCCGGCCGTCACCGAGCAGGCGGAAGTTGCCGGGGTGCGGGTCGGCGTGCAACAGCCCGGCCCTGGCGGGGCCGGAGAACAAGAAGCGGACGTAGACCTCGCCGTAACGGTTCCGTTCGGCTTGGCTGCCGTCGGCGATCAACCGGGCAAGCGAGCGATTTGACTCCAGCCACTCCGAGACCAAGACGACGTCGGTGTGCGCAACGACCGCCGGCACGCGAATGTCAGGGTCGCCGGCGAACGCCTCGGCGAACCGGCTCTGCGCGTCCGCCTCGAGGGCGTAGTCGAGCTCTTCTGAGACTCTGGCCCGCAGTTCGTGCACCAGCGGCATGACCTCGATGCCGGGCACCAGCCCGGCGAACAGTCGCGCCGCCCGTGCTATCTGCTTGAGGTCGCTCATCAGCGCCTCCCCCGCGCCCGGGTACTGGATCTTGACAGCGACCTCGCGGCCGTCCTGCCAGCGGCCGTGGTGAACCTGGCCGATGGAGGCCGCCGCGGCCGGGTCGTCGTCGAACTCGACGAGGAGCTCTCGCCAGCCCGGGCCGAACTCGCGCGACAGCACTTGATGCACCATCGACGCGGGCATCGGCGGGGCAGCGTCTTGCAGCCTCGTCAGCGTCGCCCGGTAGGGAGTGACGAGCGACTCAGGCAAGGCCGACTCGAAGATCGACATCGCCTGCCCGAACTTCATCGCGCCGCCCTTGAGCTCGCCCAGCACCTTGAACAGCTGCTCGGCGGTGCGCTGCTGCACCTGCAGGGCGACCGCTTCGGCGGGAGCGCCGCCGAGCCGCCGGCCGAGCCCGAGCGTCGCGCGGCCGGCATATCCCAAGGGCAGGGAGGCCAGCCGCGCGGTGCGCGTCACCGCGTTCTTGGGGAGCCCTGTCATGCCCCCATTGTGTCTTCCCAGGTGGGCCATCCACAGCCGCATCGAGGATGCAGGAGGAATGTCTCACTTTGCACGACACCGAAGCCCAGCGGCACCTCGATCACCCGATCCCACGTCTGTGGGCGCAGGCCGCTGGCCCAGGTTGCGGCCTCCTGGACGGCCCAGGCGGCCACCAGGTGGGCGAGCAGCGGGTCGCAGGCGGGGGCCCTGAGACGACGTACGTCGGCAGACTCGACCAGGACCGGCCAGGATGGGTCGAGGTCGGCGCGGGCAGCGTCGACGCATCTGATGCAGGCAGTGGTCCCGGGCACGACGAAAGGGCCCACCACGCCGACCAGGTCACGCACGCACACCCACACGTGGGGTAGCGCTTCTCGCATGGGCTCGTCGGCGGCACCTCGCCGATGCTCGTCGTCGGCGGCGACGATGAGGAGGTCGGCCGGCTCGTCTTCGGCGGCCTGGTTGAGCTGACCGTGGCCGAGCAGGGCGCGAGTGGTGGCGGCGACGGTCCCGCGACCCACGACCCGGATTTGGCAGCCGACCCGCTTGCGCAGCAGGTCTCCCGCATCTTGGCCAGGGCCCGCCAACAGCCAAAGGGCGGACCATGTGGAGGCACTGATGTCAGGCCCCGACGACGCCCGCTGATCGACGACAGCGCCACATTCGACCAAGACCTCGAGTGCGGTCTGAGCGTCGTCACTGCTCACGCCGGTCTCTCCCGCGGCCAGCACGACCCCGACTGCGTCGCGGAAGCCGTCGATGGCGGCCAGCACGGCCCGCAGCGCCGGTGTCTCCTCGAGCGTGGCCACGCCGGGCCAGTCCAACCCGAGCTGGATGGATCGGAGGTCGCGGCGCAGGATCTGCAGGCCGGGGCGAAGCGTGGGTCGCACTGACGGGCTCCTGACGTGAGGTCAACTGACGCCAGCGTGCCAAACCCGACCCGATCCGCGTGGCCGTCATCCACAGCCAGACCACGGCACGAGGCGGGACCCGAGCGGGTCCCGCCTCGTGCCAAGTGGATGTGTCGGCGATCAGGCCTTGCCGAGGATGCGGTTCAAGTTGGTCCCGCACACCGGACATGTGGCCTTCGCCATCCGGGTGCCCTTGTCGTTGACACGCACCTCTCCGCTTGCCTCGCGCTTGGCCTTGCACTTCACGCAGTAAAACTCGCCGCTCCAGGTTTCGGCCATCGAGGGCCTCCTCTTCGTCCTACGGGCGGTCCGGTCGGGCCGAGCCGCGTTGTCGGGTCGTTGGCGGGCATGGTCCTCACGAATGCCCGCCGGGGTGAGGGTGGTGTCTCCCACCTCGCGTCACCCTACCGACGAGGACCGGCTGAACCTATCTACCGGCGCGGGTTTCGCGCAGATGCCGGCCTTTTACGCTCAGCGATACGCTCATTGCCGGCAAATAGGGCGAGGTCAGAGCTCGTCGGCCACATCGGAGATGTCGAGGTTGGCGGTGGCGGACACGCCCTCGAGGAAGCCGCGGGCACGCTCGGTGTGGTCGAAGCGGTTGACCCAGGCCCAGAAGTCGTCGTCGTGGCCATGGACCAACAGGTGCGTCAGCTCGTGCAGCAAGACGTAGTCGATGACGTACGACGGCATGCCCTGCAGCCGGTCGGACAACCTGATGCTCTGCTCCGCGGGTGTGCACGAACCCCACCTGGAGTTCTGGTTCTCGACCCAGCGCACCGACGTCGGTGTGGCGAGCCCGTCCAGGTAGCGTCCGGAGAGCCGGCTGGCAAGAGCGGTGAGCGCCTCGTCGGTGGGGCGGCGGCGCCGCTCCGCCCGGGTGACCCGGGCGACCATCGTGGCAACCCACTCCTGCTCCTCCGACGGGCTCATCTGCGCCGGAATCATCACCACGATCGAGGTGCCGTCGCGGTAGGCCGAGACGGTGCGCTTGCGTCGGCGCGACCGCCGTACCTTGACGGGGGGCTGGGCTGGTTCCACGAGCCCCAACCTAGTTGAACCGATGTCGCGCTCGGCGGCGATCCACCGCATGAAGAGGCCCGAACTTTTTCCCATCCACACGGGGTGGACAGCAAAGGGGCAGGCCGATCGGTGGCCGGGCAGGCTGGCCGTGAGGTGTATGCACAGCGAGCCCGTGGGTTATCCACCCGTTGTCCACAGCCGATGGGTTTCCACGCACATCTTCTACACAGCGTTGTCCACAAGTGTGGGTGCCGCGACGTTGACGCCGATCGCGGCGGCGCTCTAGCGTCGCTACATCGATGAGGCCCCCGAGAAAGCGGAGGCGTTCGCAAGGGGAAGGCGAGCGTGATCCGTGCCTCGGGGGCCTTGTTGTCTTACGGACCGGGTTGCCGGTCGAGTCACAGCCAGCGCGAGCGGTCGATCAGCTCGAGGAGTGGTCGGTCCAGGCCGTTCGGCAGCCCCTCGCGGGCGAACCAGCGCACGTCCGCCGACTCGTCGCTGACGGCGGCGATCGCATCGGGGGGCGCGACTGCCACGTAGCGCACGTCGAGGTGGTGAGAGGGCCGCACTGGACCGCAAGGCACCTCGTGCGTGCTCAGCTGAACCGGCCGGTTGCCCAGCAGTCGCAGCGTCGCCATCCCCGACTCCTCGACGGCCTCTCGCAGCGCGGCGGCGGCCAACGTCGCATCGCCGGGCTCGCAGTGCCCTCCGAACTGCACCCAGATCGAGTACTTGCGGTGCAGGTTCAGCAGGACCCGCTGACGGTCATGGCTGAAAACGAGAGTGCTCGCGGTGATGTGGTCGGGGTGGCAGCCTCTCGTCAAGCCGTCGGGATGGGCACGCAGGTGAGCGATGTAGGTCGACTGCAGCTCACGTTGGCAATCGCTCGGCGGGTGCCACTGGGTGAGCACCCGGACAGCGTCGGCGTGCAGGCTCACCGGGCGGAGTCGCCCGGTGAGGGGTCACCGTCCTCCGGGCCGTCCTCATCGCCGCTGTCGCCTGGTTTGTCGAGCAGGGCCGCCAACCCGGCGTCGAAATCAGCGGAGTCGACGTCGATGCGGTCAGCCTCCTTGGTGCGTTCGGCGAAGGCGAGCGGGTCGTCGAGGTCGTCGGCGGTGGGAAGCAGGTCGGGATGCGCCCACACGGCGTCCTTGGCCGCAGCCCCCTCGGCCGCCCGCAGCGCCCCCCACAGGGTGGCGGCGTCCCGGAGCCGGCGTGGGCGGAGCTCCAGCCCCACCAAGGCGGCGAACGTGGCCTCGGCAGGCCCGCCGGTGGCGCGGCGACGACGTACCGCCTCCCGAAGGGCCCGCGCCCGCGGCATCACGCCGGTTGTCGCCTGGCCGACCACCTCGTCGACCCAGCCCTCGACCAGCGCGAGCGTGGTCTCCAACCGGGACAGCGCCACCTGCTGTGCCGGAGTCTGCTCGAGGTCGAAGAGCCCACCGGACAAGGCGTCTTGCAAAGCCTCGAAGTTGCTCGGGTCGATGCTGCGCACGTTCTCCTCGATCTTCGAGGTGTCGATCGTGATGCCACGGCCGTACTCCTCGATCGCGGAGAACAGGTGGTCGCGCAGCCAGGGCGCATGGGCGAACAGGCGTTGGTGCGCGCACTCGCGCAACACGAGATAGAGCAGCGCGTCGGACTCCTCGACCTCGAGCCCGGCACTGAACTCGACCGCGTTGGCCAACACGATCGCGGGCCTTCCCTCACCCACCGGGAAGCCGAGGTCGGTGGCGGACACGACCTCTTGGGAGAGGCCGCCGACGGCCTGGCCGACCTGCTGGCTGAACATGGCGCCGCCGATCTGGTTGAGGATCCCCAGCATCGGCCCAGCCATCGCCTGCGCCTCCGCGGGCAGCGACTTGCCCATCGCGTCGACCACGCTCTCGGCCACCGGCTCCACCAGGCGCTGCCAGGCGGGCATGCTGGCCTCGACCCACTCCGCCCTGCTCCAGGCCGCGACGCCGCTGGCCGCTGCTGGGAACTCGGTCGCGCCGTCGAGCCAGTGCTCGGCGAGCTGGGCGACGTCTTGCAGCCGCGCCGCATCGCCACGGTCGGGGGAGGGGTCGGCCGTCTGCGCCACCAGCTGGCGGGCGAGGTCGCGCGAGTAGTCCCAGTTCACCGCCCCCTCGTGCGGGGTGAACATCCGCTGGAGCTGGCCGAACATGGCCTGCAGCCCGGACATGTCGCCGGAAGCGATGCTGCCGAACATCTGCTCGAAGGGAGTGCCTGCGAAAGGGTTCTGCCGACTCGGCTCCTGCTCGTCGTCGGAGGGGTCGCGGGGGAGGTCTGCCATGCGTCAAACCTACGTCGCCGCCTCCCTCGGGCGAAGTCGCCGTCGGCGGGCTCGCGGCGGCCGTCACCGCGCACGGCGGGGATAGGGTCGAAGAATGACCGAAGTCATCCGGCTGATCGACATCCGCGACACCCCGCTGGCCGTCGACGAGGTGTACGACGCCGTGCGCGCCGACACCGCGGGAGGGGTCGCCCTCTTCGTCGGGACGGTTCGCGACCACGACGAGAACAAGCCGGTGGAGGCGCTCGGCTACAGCGCGCACTCGACCGCCATGGTGGCCTTGCAGGCGGTCGTAGTGGGCGTGGTCGAGCGGCGCCCCGAGGTGGTGGCCGCGGCAGCGGTGCACCGGGTGGGCGATCTGCGGATCGGTGACATCGCGGTGATCGTGGCGGTGGCCTGCACGCATCGCGGCGACGCCTTCCTCGCCTGTCAGGAGCTCATCGACGACCTCAAGGCCAGCGTGCCCATCTGGAAGCACCAGGTCTTCGCCGACGGCGGTGAGGAGTGGGTCGGCACGAGCGTGTCGGGTTCGTAGGAGCCACGGACGCCGGCGGTCGACGTACCCTGGAACCGGTCGAGTGCCCGGCACCGCCGATTGGCGCCCGGGATGGATGTGTGGGAGGTCGCGATGCAGGTGCTGTGGTGGTTGGTCCCGCCGCTGGCGGCGACCTGTCTTGCCATGCTCTGGGCCGGATGGGCCGGACGCCGGCGCGAGGAGGCCGGCCGCGACGACTCCGAGGCTGCGCTGCTGCGCATGAAGAAGGCGCTGTCCCGACCGGCGCCGCGCAGCCGCAACCGGATCGCCCCTGCGCCGAAGGAGACGATCCACGGCGTAGCAGTGCGTGGCGCGGCGCGTCGCCCCCCGCCCAATGGCGATGTGCCGCGGTGACATCATCGACCGCATGAGTCGCAGGACGGCCGCACTGTCGCTGGCGTCGATCGCCCTGGTGGCGTTGGTGTGTGTCGCCCTGCTGGTGCCGATGCCGTACGTCGTGATGTCGCCCGGGCTCACCGAGAACACCCTGGGAGAGTACGAGGGGGAGCCGGTCGTCTCGATAACCGGTGAGCGAACCTACCCGACGTCGGGGCATCTGGACCTGACGACCGTCTCGGTGACGTCTCCTGAGTACGAGCCGCGGCTGCCCGACATCTTGGCGGCCTGGTGGTCCCCCAACGACATCGTGCTGCCCCGGGATCTCGTCTACCCGCCCGAGCAGACAGTCGGCGAGGTCAAGCAGGAGAATCGGGACCAGATGGATGGGTCGCAGGCCGCGGCGATCATGGTCGGGCTCGCCCAGGCCGGGTACGACGCGACCGACGTCACCGTCAGCGAGATCGTCGAGGGGGCTCCGGCCGACGACGTGTTGGAGAAGGGCGACGTGATCGAGTCGGTGAACGGCGCGCAGATAGCGGTGACGGACGACCTGATCGTCGCCATCTCAGATCTTGAGCCCGGCACCGAGGTATCCATGGGGATCGTGCGGGGCGGAGAGCCGCGCACCGTGGACCTGCGAACTGAGCCGTCGCCCGAGGACGAATCTGCGTCTCGGGTGGGGATCTTCTTGGCCGATGTCTTCGACCCGCCGTTCAAGGTAGACATCGAGCTCGGGCAGAGCATCGGCGGGCCCAGCGCCGGGCTGATGTTCTCGCTGGCCATCTATGACCTGCTCACCCCGGGAAAGCTCACCGGAGGCCGCTACGTCGCGGGGACCGGCACCATCGACGCATCGGGCGTGGTCGGGCCGATCGGCGGGATCGAGCAGAAGATCGTCGGGGCCCATGCCAACGGAGCGACCGTGTTCTTGGTGCCGGCTGCCGACTGCCCCGACGCGGCCGAGTCCGATCTGGCCGACGACATCGACCTGATCGAGGTGACCACGATCGATGACGCCGTCACGGCGCTGGAGGGGCTCGCGTCAGGAGACGGCGCCGACATCCCCAGATGTGGGAGCGGCGCTCCGTGACGGATGGGCTGTCACCGCTCGCGCTCGCCCTGCGGGTCGCCGTCGTCGAGGTGGAACGGCACGCGAGTGAGGCCGGCTGGGACGCACCGGCCAGGCTGTTCGCGCTCGCGCGGACCGAGGAGCTGGTGGCTGCGGAACCGGAGCTGGCCGCGGAGCTCGGGATCAGCGGCGGAACGGCGGAGCGCCTCTCTCCGGCCGAGCATCTGGCTCAAGTGGAACTCTTCACTCCGGTCGAGCAGGAACTTCACGACTCCCCCGGGACGTTGGAGGAGTTGCTGGGGCGCATCACCTGGCCGGACAGCGTGGCGGGCGCGCTCGCGGTCGTTGAGCGCGTCGTACTCCCGCCAGAGGCAGAGGGGCAGGTGCCCGATGACCCGATGGCAGCGGCCGACTTCGCCGCGCACCACGAGGCGCGAGAGGATGTCCGGATCAGCGTCGGAGTGCTGCGGACCGGGGAGACCCACTGCGTGCTGCGGATGCGATCGCATGACGACGACGACTCCCTGGTCCACGGGGCAGAAGTCGTTCCGGGGTTGGTCGAGGCGCTTCGTGAGACGCTGGGCCAGTAGGGCGATCTGTCGGTGTCGAGTGAGTGCTGAAGGAGTCAGGTGAGCGGCATCTTTGAGGGTGACCAAGCCGAACCGGCCAGACCGGCTCGTCGTACGCCGTCGCAACGGCCGCGGGCCTTGCTGCCGACGCTCGCCGTCGTGGTCTTGCTGTTCGTGCTCGGCTCGGTCTTCGTCGAGGTGTGGACCGACAAGCTGTGGTTCTCCTCGCTTGGCTTCGGGAGCGTGTTCACGAAGGTGCTCTGGACGCGTGTCGGGTTGTTCGTGATCTTCGGCCTGCTGCTCGCCGGGGTCGCGATGGGCAATGCGTACCTGGCTTTCCGGATGCGTCCGATCCTGATCGGAGACAGCTACCGCAACCCGACGGTCGAGCGCTACCAGGACACAATCGACCCGATCCGACACTGGATCCTGATCGGCCTCGGGCTCGTCTTCTTCTTGTTCGGCGGGGCCAGCGCCGCCGGTCAGTGGAAGCCGTATCTGATGTGGCGGCACGGTGGCGACTTCGGGCAGGAGGACGTGTTCTTCGGCATCGACATCGGCTTCTTCGTGTTCGACTACTCCTGGTACCGCTTCTTGGTCAGCTTCGGCTTCAGCATGTTGGTGATCGGAGTGATCGTCGCTGCCGTGACGCACTACGTGTACGGCGGGATCAGGCTGCAGGCCAAGCGCGACAAGATCGCCTCGGGCGCGCAGATCCAGCTCTCGGTGCTGTTGGGGATGTTCATGTTGGTGCGGGCGGTCTCGTACTGGTTGGACCGCTACGGTCTCGCGATCGCCGACGGCGGACTGCTCACCGGTGTCACCTACACGGACGCGAACGCGGTGCTCCCGTCGAAGAACATCTTGGCGGTCATCGCGATCATCTGCGCGCTGTTGTTCTTCGGCAACGTCGTGCGGCCGGGATGGATGTTGCCGGTGCTCGGATTCGGTCTGCTTATCTTGTCGGCGATCCTCATCGGCGGGATCTGGCCGGCCATCGTGCAGCGCTTCACAGTCCAGCCGACAGAGGCGGACAAGGAAGCGATCTACATCGAGAAGAACATCAACGCCACGCGCCTCGCCTTCGACCTCGACGACGTCGACATCCGGGCCTACCCGGGGGTCAGCACGAATACGGCCGAGGAGCTGCAGGCGGCCGCGTCCAGCCTGCCCAGCATCCGGATCATCGACCCGAGGCTGGTGTCCGACGCCTTCGAGCAGCTGCAGCAGCAGCGGGGTTTCTACTCGATGCCGGACGTGCTCGACGTGGACCGGTACGCCGTCGAGGGGGAGGCCGATCCGCAAGACGTCGTCATCGCCGTACGGGAGCTCAACCTGGCCGGTCTGCGGCCTGACCAGCGGAACTGGACCAACGAGCACACGGTCTACACCCACGGATACGGTGTCGTCGCCGCCTACGGCGACAGACGCAGCCCCACCGGCGAACCCGTCTGGGCGCAGCAGAACCTGCCCTCGGTCGGGCTGTTCGACGACTTCGAGCAGCGCATCTACTTCGGCGAGTCCGAGCCTGCGTACTCGATCGTCGGCGCGCCCGAAGGCGCGGCTCCGGTCGAGCTCAACATCCCAGAGACGAGCACCGCGGAAGGTCTGGTCCTGAACACGACGTACGACGGGGAGGGCGGCGTCCCCATCGGATCCACATTCAGACAGCTGCTCTTCGCGGGGAAGTTCTGGGACTCCTCGATCCTGCTGTCCGGGCGGGTCAACAGCGAGTCGAGGGTCATCTACGACCGGGAGCCGCGGGAGATGGTGGAGAAGGTCGCGCCGTGGCTGACCGTCGACGGCGACCCCTACCCTGCCGTCGTGGACGGCAGGGTGCTGTGGATCATGGACGGGTACACCTCCACCGCCAGCTATCCGATGTCAGACCTGGTCGACCTCAGCGAGGTGACAAGCGACTCGCTGACGGCCGAGGCGGCCGTCGCCGGCCAGCAGTCCGACGACATCAACTACATCCGCAACTCGGTCAAGGCCACCGTCGACGCCTACGACGGCACTGTGACGTTGTACGCGTGGGACGAGGAGGACCCGCTTCTGCAGGCGTGGATGCGGGCGTTCCCGGGCGTCGTGACGCCGCAGGCGGAGATCTCCGAGGGGCTGCTGGCGCACCTGCGCTATCCCGAGGACCTGTTCAAGGTGCAGCGCGAGCTGTTGTCGAGGTACCACGTGACCGAGCCGCAGAAGTTCTACGGCGGGTCGGAGAACTGGAAGGTGCCCGAGGACCCGACGGAGCCCACCAGCTCCAACGTGGCGCAGCCCCCCTTCTACCTGACGGTGCAACTGCCCGACGGCGCCGCGGAGTTCTCGTTGACCAGTGTGTACGTGCCGCAGGGCCGGGAGAACCTCGCGAGCTTCATGTCGGTCAACGCCGACGCCACCAGTGAGGAGTACGGCCAGTTCTCGGTGCTGGAGCTGCCCAGCGACACGGCGCTCTCGGGCCCCCGGCAGGCGGCCAACGTGTTGAGCAACGACGCGCAGGTCACCCAGAAGCTGCTGCGCTTCAGCCGGCAAGACGTCGATGTGGAGAGGGGCAACCTGCTGACCCTTCCGATTGGTGACGAGCTGCTCTATGCGCAGCCCGTCTACACCACCCGTGGCGGCACCGGCTCGTACAAGATCTTGCAGTACGTCGTGGTGTCCATCAGCGGGGATGTCGGGATCGGCCGGTCCTTCGAGGAGGCCCTGGCCAGTGCCCTCATGCTCGGTGGCGACACGACTCCGACCGAGGAGCCGCCGCCGGGCACGGGTGGGCCCGGGGAGCCGCCGACGGAGCCGCCGCCGGCCAACGAGAGCGACGAGGAGGAGCTGACTCGCATCCTGGCGAAGGCCGACGCCGCGTTCGAGGAGGCGCAACAGGCGTTGGAGGACGGCGATCTGCAGCTGTACCAAGAGGCCAACGAGCGCGGCTGGGAGTGGATCGACGAAGCGGTCATCCTGCGCGAGGAGATGCTGTCCCAGCCACCCGACGGTGAGACTGCGCCCCCCGACGGCGGGGAGCCGACGGGCGACGGTGAGCCGACCGACGGTGAGCCGACCGACGGCGAGCCGACCGACGGCGCCGACGGAAGCCCGGACTCCACGCCCACCGAGTCGAGCCCGACGGGTTCGTAAGGCAGTTCGTTTCGCTGGCCCGCTGCTCTCATTTGATTCGCGGGGTCGCGAACCGTAGCCTTATGAGTCGCTGGAGACAGCCACCGCGGGGTGGAGCAGTTCGGTAGCTCGCTGGGCTCATAACCCAGAGGTCGCAGGTTCAAATCCTGCCCCCGCTACAGAGTTGAAATAGCAGGGTCAGAGGCCGTTTTCCGGAGTTCCGGAGACGGCCTTTTCCCACGTCTGTAGGGGCTGCGACACCTATGCGACACCTTGGGCCGCCACGTGACCGGGCTCTTCGGGTGCCCGCAGTCACCGGGCAGGGCGGTGGGAAGGTCTCGTTGGGCGGGAGTGGTCAGGTGGGTGGAAAGGTGCCCGGAGGTCAGCACAGCAGTCCAGAGTCCGTCGGGTTCCTCCACGACTGTCCACGCAACGGGTCCCGTGAGGCCTGTTCTGTTCACCCTCGGAACGGACAGGGGACCCACGTGGAGACCACGTTGCTCAAGGTGCCCGAGGTCGCGGTCCGGCTGGGCATCAGTCGCGCGAAGGTCTACGAACTACTCGCCGACGGCGAGTTGCGCTCCGTGCGCCTCGCGGGCTCGCGTCGCGTCCGATCGTTGGATCTCGACGACTTCATCGCCGGACTGGACGAGTCCTGGCCCAAGGGTGCGTATACGCGTCGGCCGATGGTGTCGGCGTCGCGACGCGGCTGACAGTCCGCGCCACATGTCGAGATGCACGGAAGATTGACGAAGCCGCCACGGGCTACTTTGACGGATCGAGGCTGCTTCGCCGAGCTAGTCAAAGTACGTGGTCTCGGTGTCCCGCATAACGACCCAGTCCCGGGATCGTCTCCGGACGCGTCAAATGGGACGGTCGAGGATGACCGCCACCTGGCTCTGTGAGGTCACCGCTCAGCCTTGGGCTAGCGGTGCTGCCCGAAGAAATCACCTCGGGCTTGCGCCGAAGCCACCTCCTGCACGGCTTGGCGCGGCGTCGACGTCCGCCGCCCATCGTTTGCAGCACACGCGACTCCGTCTATATCGGGGCTCGCACGTCGCGGAAGGAGGTCGCGCCGAGCCCGGCCGCGACGAGTGTGAAGATCACGGCCGCCAGCACCAGCATGGGCCGGATCCCCCAGGCGTCGGCGAGAATACCTGCGATCGGCGCGATGATCACGACAACCGCACGGTTGAGCGAACGCATGGTGGTGTTAGTGCGGGCCTGCAGCTCGTCCGGCGTGACCAGCTGACGATAGCTCATCTCGTGGGAGTTGCTCATCCCCATCGCCAGCCCGTAGAGGCCCTGCCCGACCACGATGACGGCAATCGTCCCGGCCGGCGC
>JACCUS010000006.1 GCA_013811715.1 Nocardioidaceae bacterium | reverse complement strand
TCGATCGCGGCGTCGTTCGGAGTCGTCACCTGGATCTTCCAGGACGGCAACCTCTCAGGCGTCCTGGGCTTCGAGTCCACCGGCTACCTCGACGTCACCCAGCCGATCTTGATGCTGGCGATCGTGTTCGGGCTGTCGATGGACTACGAGGTGTTCTTGCTTTCACGGGTGCGCGAGGAGTGGGATCGTACGCACGACAACACGCTGGCGGTGGCGACCGGGCTGCAGCGCAGCGGGCGCATCATCACCAGCGCGGCCGTGCTGCTGGCGGTGGTGATCGGCGGCTTCGCCACCTCCGGCATCGTGTTCATCAAGATGATCGGGGTCGGCATGCTGGTCGCGGTGCTGCTTGACGCCACTGTGGTGCGGGCGTTGCTCGTGCCGGCGACCATGCGGCTGCTGGGTGCCGCGAACTGGTGGGCACCGGGGCCGCTGCTCCGGTGGTGGGAGCGGCACGGGATCCGCGAGGGCGACGAGCCTCCGGTGCGGGAGAGGCAGCCGGAGCCGAGCCTGTTGGGCGTCTCGGCCGGTTCGCGCTGAATTGCGGGAAACCTGCACCCGGGAGCGGTCTCCAGACAGCGAGTTTCCCGCAATCGCGGGGATCGCTAGGTGCGCCGGCCGCGTCGCCTCTTCTGCACCGATGACATGGCGCTCTTGGCTTTGCGCTGATTCTCCGGGCGCTTGGCCGCGTCAATGGCCTTCTTCGCCACCCCTGCCTTGGCGATCTTCGACAAGATTCCCATGAAGCACATCCTCTCTGTCGTTGGCTTCTGAGATACCCCGACCAGGTCGGTCCAAACAGAAGCGCCCGAGACGTCGTACGTCGTCAAGGCAGCGTGAACCCCGGCAGGTTTCGCCGTTTCCGGTCAGCGGTGGTCGTGGTCGCGCATCGCGGCGAGCAGGTCGCGGGTGCGGACCAGCTTGACCCGGGGCCGGCCCTGGCGGTGCCCGGCGCGCCGCTCGACCTCGTCGATCGCCTGCCAGCCGAGGTCGCTGACCAGCTCGGGCTGCTTGCCGCGCAGCCACTGCTCGAGCCGCTCCGGTCGATCGACGCCGGTGTCCCGGGCGCCCTCCCCGGCCAGGTCGGCGAGCAGCCGCTGGACGGTCTCGCGGGCGTCCTTCTTGTTGGTGCCGATGACTCCGGTCGGGCCGCGCTTGATCCAGCCCACGACGTACTCCCGCTCGTGCCCGACGACCTGCCCCTGCTCGTGCGGGATGTGGCCGGCCACCGGGTCGAAGGGCAGGCCCTCCACCGGGACGCCGAGGTAGCCCACCGACCGCACGACGAGGGCGGCGTCGACGACCTCGCGCTCACCGGTGTCCCGCGCCAGGAACCGTCCCGTCTCGTCGGGGACGAGGTGGTTGCAGCCGAGCACGACCTGCTGCACGTGCCCGTCGCCGCGCAGCTCGACCGGCGAGCGCAGAAACCGGAACACCAGCCGCCGCGCGCCTGGAGTCGGCGGACGGGCGGCGAGGTCGCGCAGCGCGTCGAGGTTGCGCCGCACGGCGCGGGGCAGCTCGTCCTCGGGCACGTCGAGGACCCCGGCGGGCTCGACCACGACGTCCACCCCGGCGAGGTCGCCTAACTCGCGGAGCTCGAGGGTGGTGAACGCGGCCTGTGCCGGGCCGCGCCGGCCCACCACGAGCACCTCGCGGACCGCACTGGCCGCGAGGACGTCGAGGGCGTGGTCGGCGGTGTCGGTCCGGTTGAGCTCGGCGACGTCGGTGCACAACATCCGCGCCACGTCCAGCGCGACGTTGCCGTTGCCGACGACGACCGCACGGGCGCCGTCGAGCAGCAGTGTCAGGTCGGAGTAGTCCGGGTGGCCGTTGTACCAGCCGACCACGTCCGTGGCCGCCACGCTCCCGGCCAGCTCCTCGCCAGGCACACCGAGGCGCCGGTCGGTCTGCGCCCCCAAGGCGTAGACCACCGCGTCGTACCGCTGTAGCAGCTCCTCGCGGGTCACGTCGCGGCCGAGATGGACGTTGCCGTACCAACGGAAGCGCTCGTGCGCGGCGATCTGCGCGAACGTGTCGGCCACCGACTTGATCTTGGGGTGGTCGGGCGCGACCCCCGACCGCACCAGTCCCCACGGCGTCGGGAGCCGTTCGATGACGTCCACCCGCACCTCGGGCTCGCCGGCGGCGAGCAGGGCGGCGGCGGCGTAGAAGCCGGCCGGTCCGGACCCGACCAGGACGACGTGCAGGGGGGCGCTCACTCCTCGACCCTAACGCCGGACGACGTGGCCGCCGTCGCTGACCAACTGGTCACAGCCGACGGTACGGCGACATCCGGCACTACCTTCTGCGACCAGTTTTCGCCGGAGATCGTGCGCCGCGGTATCCGTGGTCAATCGGCGGCACAGCGAGGCGAACCGGCCCGAGTCTGGCCGGAGTGCTCGCTGTGCATTGCCTCCCCGGCATCGTCGCCGGCGTACTCATGGTCCGGTCATTGCGCCGGCGGCGTGGCGACAGCGGCCGACAGGGCCACCGGGCCTGACAGACTGGCGGAATGGCTCCGCCGTCACATGCTGAGATCGCCGTGATCGGCGGGTCGGGCTTCTATGACTTCTTGACCGAGCCGCGGGAGATCGAGGTCGAGACGCCGTACGGCGACCCGTCGGCGGCGGTCGCAGTCGGAGAGGTGGCAGGCACGGGGGTGGCGTTCTTGCCGCGGCACGGACGGCGACACGAGTTCCCGCCCCACCGGGTCAACTACCGCGCCAACCTGTGGGCGCTGCGGTCGGTCGGCGTGCGTCGGGTGTTTGCTCCGTGTGCGGTCGGGTCGCTGCGACCTGCCCTCGGCCCTGGCGCGCTCGTGGTGCCGGACCAGCTCGTCGACCGGACCGGCGGGCGGACGCAGAGCTACATGGAGGAGGGGGCGGCGCACGTGCCGTTCGCGGACCCCTACTGCCCGTCGCTACGGCGGGTGCTGACCGCCGTCGCCCCCGACATCGTCGACGGTGGCACCATGGTCGTCGTCGAGGGGCCGCGGTTCTCGACCCGGGCCGAGTCGCAGTGGTACGCCCAGATGGGGTGGTCGCTGGTCAACATGACCGGCCACCCCGAGGCCGTGCTCGCTCGCGAGCTCGCGCTGTGTTACGCGTCCATCGCCTTGGTGACCGACCGGGACGCCGGGGTCGACGAGGGGGAGGCGGTGAGCCAGGAGCGGGTGTTCGCCGAGTTCGCGCGCAACGTCGACCGGCTGCGTGGCCTGCTCGGCGCTGCGGTGGCCGGACTTCCGCACCAGGCGGAGTCGGACTGCGCCTGCGCCTCGGTGTGGGACGGGGTCCGGCTGCCGTTCGAGCTGCCGTAGCGGACTACGAGAGGAGGGCCGTCGTGCGAGTGCTGCTGACAGGGGCCGCCGGGTTCGTCGGCACGGCGACCGCGGCCGAGCTGAGCCGACGTGGCCATGAGGTCGTCGGGGTGGACGCGTTCATCCCGCAGGCGCATGGCCGGTCGACGGCGCGGCCGGCCGCCGTGCACCTCGTCGATGTGTGCGACGCGGAGGGGCTGTCCGCGGTGCTGGCCGGTGTGGACGTCGTCTGCCACCTGGCCGCCATGGTCGGGGCGGGCTTGACGGCCGCCGACCTGCCGTCGTACGCGACTCACAACGACCTCGGGACGGCGGTGCTGCTGGCGGCGATGAGCGAGCGAGCGGTCGACCGGTTTGTGCTGGCATCGTCGATGGTCGTGTACGGCGAAGGCCGTTACACGTGCCCGACGCACGGCGAGCAGATGCCCCCGCCACGCGCGCGAGTCGACCTGGACCGTGGTGTTTTCGGCGCCCGCTGCGTCCGGTGTGGCGGGAGCTTGGACTGGGCGTCGGTGGACGAGGACGCCCGCCTCGACCCACGCAGCGGCTACGCCGCCAGCAAGGTTGCCCAGGAGCACTACGCGGCTGCCTGGGCCAGGCAGGCGCCCGGCGCGGTGATCGCGCTGCGCTACCACAACGTCTACGGCCCGGGTATGCCCGCGGACACGCCTTACTCGGGAGTCGCGGCGATGTTCCGCTCCGCCGTCGAGCGGGGCGAGCCGCCGCGCGTCTTCGAGGACGGTCACCAGATGCGGGACTTCGTGCATGTCGATGACGTGGCGCGGGCCAATTCGGTGGCGGTGGAGAGAGTTGTTGCAGCGCCGCCGGAGACGTTTGCGGCGTACAACGTGTGTTCGGGCCGGCCGGTCTCGATCGCGGAGGTGGCCCGGCTGATCGAGCGAGGGGCTGGTGCCGACGTGGGCGGCTCGGGGGTTGAGCCGGTGGTGACGGGGGAGTACCGGCTCGGCGACGTCCGCCACATCGTCGCCTCGCCCGCCCGCGCGACTGACCACCTCGGGTTCACCGCCGAGGTGCCGCCCGAGGTGGGCCTGCCCGAGTTCGCGAACGCGCCACTTCGCGGCTGAGCCGCGACTCTGCAAGGCAAGCCCACAGTCTGCATGGCAGATTTGCCATGTAAACAGGCCGTTCGGCTTGTATACATGGCAAACGCGGGGAGGTGCGGGGAGGTGGGTCACCAGCCGGTGAAGAGCAGGTGCTGGACGACGAGCGCCGTGCTGACCTGCAGGGCGAGCCCGCGTCGCCGCCAGCGCTCGGGCAGCAGGGCGCAGCAGACCAGCAGCCAGGGCACGAACGGGAGCCAGATGCGCTCGACCTCGGCCTTGCTCAACAACGACAGGACCGCCACCACGATGGACAGCGCCGCCGCTCCGCTCAGGCCGACCACGACCCGGGTGCCGTTCGAGGCGAGGAACTCCCGCCAACGGGCGAAGGCGTTCGCCAGCCCGGCGCCCACCAGTGGTCCGGCACTGAAGCAGAGAGCGGCGGGGCCTCCCCACAGCCAGTACGCCACCGGCCTTCGGCCCCCGACACCCGAGAAGTAGCGGTCCCGCACCGCCGGTAGCGCCTCCCAGTAGGCGAAGCCCCCGACGAAGAACGCGACCACCACCGCGAGAGCGGCCACGACGGCCGGCGCCAGTGGGAAGAAGCTGCGGGCGATGACGAGCACCGCGATCGCCAGGATCCCCAGCACCGTGAGGCCGTACGACATCAGCACGCAGTAGCCGAGCAACAACCCGGCCAGGACCGACCAGAGGAGGCTACGCCGTGTCGCGGCGTAGGCGAGGGCGGCCAGCCCCCACGCCGCGACGGCGGCGAACATGCCGTCGGCGGACACCGCCGCCCAGATCGCCGCCGGGGAGAGGACGACGAGCGGGGCGACCAGCCGGGCCTGTGCCTCGGCGCCCAGCACCCGCAGCGTGACCAGCACCGCCACCGGCGTCGTCGAGGCGACGAGTGTCACGACCAGCCCGGCGGCCAGGCCGCTGCCGAGCCCGAGATGCACCAGCAGCACGAAGAACAGCAGGGCTCCAGGTGGGTGGCCTGCGATGTGCACCGGCCAGTTGTGAGGATCGCGGTAGCGGATCCGCCCGACGTACTCATGCAGTGTGGCGGTGATGTCGGTGACCCTTCGAGCCGTGTTGAGGTACTCGTAGTCGTCGTTGAGGATCACCCCGATGCCGTCCACGCCGTCGACGAAGGCGAGGGCGAGCAGCCATGCCAGCCCGGCGGCCCAGCCGACCGCGAGCAGGCCGCGCCAGGGGAGGCGGCGGGCGACCGACTCTCCGAAGACCACTCCAGCGGCCCCGATCGCCAACGCAGCAAGCGATCCGGGGCCCACCCGCGGCGCCCACTCGGCATGCAGAGGCGGGAACCACCGCACCCGCACGTTCCAGTCGAAGACCGCCGGCACTGCCATCGCGAGGGCCATCAGTGCCATGGCCACCACGAGCCCGGACCCGGCCGGTGAGCGAACTCGCAGCGACGTCATGCCCCGACAGTAGGCACCGGTTGCGCCTGAGGGGGGCGAGGACCCGGCCCACGCGACCCCGTCACTGTTCCGTAAGGGTTCGGCCGCCTGTCGGCAGGTACATCATCCCTAGATTGAAGCCATGGCCTCCCACTGCGATCTCGTGCTGCCCTGCAAGGACGAGGCGCCTGCGCTGCCGGCACTCCTCGCCGCGTTGCCGCCCGGCTTCGCGGCGATCGTGGTCGACAACGACTCGGCCGACGAAACCGCTGCCGTCGCCGACCGGCTCGGGGCCCGCGTGGTCTTCGAACGACAGGCCGGGTACGGCGCCGCCGTGCACGCCGGCCTGACCGCGGCCACCGCGGAGTACGTCGCGGTCATCGACGGCGACGGCTCGCTGGACCCGACGGAGCTGCCGCCCTTGTTGGAGGCCGTGCGGTCCGGACAGGCGACGATGGCCGTAGGGCGGCGACGCCCCATGTCGGCTGGCGCCTGGACTTGGCACGCCCGCGCCGGGAACTCGGCGGTCAGCTGGTGGCTGCGTCGGCGTACCGGCCTGGAGGTGCACGACATCGCACCGGTCCGGGTGTGTCGACGCACCGACCTGCTCCGCCTCGGTGTGAAGGACCGCCGGTTCGGCTACCCCGTCGAGCTGCTCATCCGGGCGCGGCGGGCCGGCTGGGTGGTCAGGGAGTACGACGTGAGCTACCGCCCGCGCGCTGAGGGCACCAGGTCGAAGGTGTCCGGCTCGGTCAGCGGCAGCCTGCGCACGATCCGCGACTTTGCTAGGGCGCTGTCATGAACCGGCACAGGCTGGACAGGAGTCGCTGCGGAGTGCTCGTCCTGGCGAAAGCCCCGGTCGCGGGCCAGGTCAAGACCCGCCTCGCCGTCGACGTGGGGGCGCGGACAGCGGCCGACCTCGCGGCGGCGTCTCTGCTCGACACGCTGGCCGCGTGCGCCCGGGTGGCGCCGCCAGGCCACCGGGTGGTGGCGCTGGCCGGTGACCTCGAGCAAGCCGCCAGAGGCAGGGCGATCCGGGCCGCGCTGGCCGGTTGGGCTGTCGTGCCGCAGCGCGGCGAGGACCTCGGCTCCCGGCTCGCCGCCGCGCACGTCGACGCGGCAGAGCTCGTGCGGGCCCCCGTCGTGCAGGTCGGGATGGACACTCCCCAACTGTCCGACACCCAGCTGCACGACGTCATCTCGGCGCTCGAACACCCGCGTTGCGACGCGGTGCTGGGCCCTGCCCCCGACGGCGGCTGGTGGGTGCTCGGCGTGGCGAGCCCTCGCTGGACCGTCGGCCTCGCCGACGTGGCGATGTCGCGGGCTGACACCGGGTTTCGCACGTGGGAGATGCTGCGCCGCGCGGGCGCGAGGGTTCGGGTCGCAGCGACGCTTCAAGACGTCGACACCGCGGGCGACGCCGAAGAGGTGAGCCACCACGCGGTCGGCTCCCGGTTTGCAGCCGCCTGGGAGTGCGCAAAGCGGGTAACGGCGTGACGGCTGTGAGCCTCTCCAGCGCCCAGAGAAGGAGGGCCTGGTCGCGATTAGCGCGACCTAAGGGTGCTCGCCAGGCTCGCCTCGAGGAGTCTCCCCCGGTCGAGCCCAGCCTGTTGTGGGCCGCCGCGCTGCGAGGTGAGCCCTGTCAGGTGCTGGGAGCGGCCACGGACCCCTCGCTGCTGCCGCTGTGGAGGTGGTCGCGCGACGCGGACGACCAGGATGAGGCGGTGCTCCTGCACTGCCACGGCGCGACCTTGGACATCGGGTGCGGGCCGGGCCGGATGACGGAGGCGCTCTCCCTGCGGGGTAAGGCGGCACTGGGCATCGACGTCGTACTGGAGGCGGTCGAGCAGACCCGCGCCCGCGGCGCAAACGCCTTGGTGCGCGATGTGTTCATGCCGATCCCCGGTGAGGGTCGCTGGGACTCGGCCCTGCTCGCGGACGGCAACGTCGGCATCGGGGGCGACCCCCTGCGGCTGCTGCGGCGTACCCGCGAGCTGTTGTCTCCGCGGGGTCGGGTGGTGGTTGACCTGGCCCCGCCGGGACGCCGGTCCGGCACACGCGACATCAGACTCGAGGTGGCGGGTGTCCAGTCGACGCCCTTCCCGTGGGCCGTCGTGACGCCGGCAGCACTGCACGCGCTGGCGGAGGCGGCGGCCTTCGAGGTGTTGGAGGTGCTCGAGCGCCGCGGACGCTGGTTCGCGAGCCTCGAGGCGGCAGCGGTGTCGCCACAGGGGCGCCGGCCATGAGACTCGTCCCCCGCGAGACGGACTTCTCCGGCTGGCTTCGCAGCCCCCGTGTCGCGGCGCGTGTCGGTGTCTGGCTCGGGGTGTGCTTCGGCGTCGCGTTCATCACCGGGCTGATCAGCCACGTCGCCTACGAGCCGCCCGGCTGGCTGACGTTCCCCACCCGGCCGGTGTCGCTCTACCGGATCACCCAGGGCACGCATGTCGTGGCCGGCACGATGGCGGTCCCGCTGCTGCTCGTCAAGCTGTGGGTCGTCTACCCCAAGCTGTTCGCGAAGGTGCCTTGGGGCGACGTGCGTCGCCTTGTCGTACACGGTCTGGAGCGGGCGTCGATCGCGGCGCTGGTAGCGGCGGCGATCTTCCAGCTCGTCACCGGGCTGGCAAACTCGTCGCAGTGGTACCCGTGGGGCTCCTTCTCCTTCCGCGACATGCACTATGCCGTTGCGTGGGTCGCGATCGGCTCGCTCGCGCTGCACGTGGCGGTCAAGCTGCGGATCGCCCGTGCCGCGCTGGCTTCCGACGTGAACTCCGGCGACCCCGTGGGCGGGGTGCCCGACGTCGAGGCGCCGGCCGACTCCTCCCATGGCCTGACCCGACGAGGACTGCTGCGTACGACGTGGGTGGCTGCCGGGCTGGCGGGGCTGTCCACCGCGGGCATCTCCGTGCCCTGGTTGCGGGACGTGTCGATCTTCGGCATCAGATCTGGCGACGGCCCGCAAGGCGTGCCGATCAACCAGACCGCGGTGGAGGCTCGCGTCACCGCGGCGGCCTCCAAGGCGTCGTACCGTCTGGAGATCGTGAACGGTGCCACGAGGAGGCAGCTGTCGCGCGCCGACTTGGAGGCGATGCCGCAGCGCACGGAGGTGTTGCCGATCGCCTGCGTCGAGGGTTGGAGTGCGAGTGCGGAGTGGGGAGGCGTCCGGCTGCGGGACCTGCTGGCCGTGGTAGGCGCACCCAGCGAGTCGGTCGTCGCCTTCGTCTCGTTGGAGGAAGATGGCGCGTTCAACACCTCCGAGTTGCCCGCTCAGTTCAGCGACGACCCGCTGACCCTGATCGCGCTGCGGCTGAACGGAGCGGACCTGAGCATCGACCACGGCTACCCGTGCCGCCTCATCGCACCCGCCAGGCCCGGTGTCTTCCAGACCAAGTGGCTGTCTCGGATCGAGGTCGTCGCGTGAGGATCGTGCAGGTCGTCCTCGGTGGGCTCGGTCTGGCGGCGATCGCGTTCGGGCTGTGGACGTTGCGCGCCGTGGATCTCAGCGATCTGGTCGAGGCATCGCTGTGGCTGGCCGGGGGAGTCCTCGCCCACGACCTGTTGGTGACACCTGTCACCTTGGCGGCCGCCTGGGTCGCGTGGCGGGTGCTGCCGCGGTACGCGCGTGGCCCGGTGGCGGCCGGCTTCGTCGTGCTCGGGTCGTTGACGTTGATGGCGATCCCGGTGCTGGGACGGTTCGGCGCGATCCCGTCCGACCCGAGCCTGCTGGATCGCGACTATCGGGCCGGATGGCTCGTGCTGGCCGGCCTGGTGGCCGTCGGAGTCCTGCTGGGTAGCGTGGTCATGCGCCGTCGTGAGGTGAGGTGAGCCGTGGCCCAGGTGCTGGTGGTCGACGACGACCCCACGGTGCGCGAGGTGGTCGTGTCGTACCTGCGTGCCGCCAAGTACGACGTCGCGGAGGCGGCGGACGGTGAGACCGCGCTTGCCGTGATGAGCGGTGCGCGGCCGGACCTCGTCGTGCTCGACGTGATGCTGCCCGGGATCGACGGCCTCGAGGTGTTCCGGCGGATGCGCGCGGTGGCAGACGTCCCGATCGTGATGCTCACCGCGTTGGGGGCGGAGGCCGACCGGGTCGTCGGCTTGCAGCTCGGAGCGGACGACTACGTGACGAAGCCGTTCAGCCCGCGAGAGCTGGTGCTGCGGGTCGCATCGGTGCTGCGCCGCGCCGGCGAAGGCGCCGACCCCGACGACGTGGTGCTGACCGACGGCGACCTGGTCGTCGACGTACGCCGGCATCTGGTGACACGAGGCGGAGAGCGGCTGACGCTGACCGCGCGCGAGTTCGACCTGCTGCGGTTCTTCGTCGCGCACGCCGGGGAGGCCTTCACCCGCGAACAGCTGCTCGAACGGGTGTGGGGCTGGTCCTTCGGCGACCAGTCGACCGTCACGGTGCATGTACGGCGACTGCGCGAGAAGGTCGAGCCTGACCCGACCATGCCCACCCGGATCGCCACGGTCTGGGGTGTGGGCTACCGCTGGGAGGGGTCGTAGATGACGGGCGACCAGTGGGCGGTGATCGCGATCGCGGCCGGGTGGTCCGCCGCCGTGGGTGTTGGCGGCCTGGGGGTCGGCTGGCTGTTGCGCCGTCGGTCGCTGCGTTGGGGCGCAGCTGTGGTGGCGCTGGTGGCGGTCGGCGGTGTGGTGGCGGGTGTCGTCGGCACTGCGCGGGCGATGTTCTTGTCGGCGCACGACTTCGAGGTCGTGCTCTTGGTGTGCCTGGCGGCCGGGCTGCTGTCGCTGGGTTTCGCCTTGCTCACGGCGGCACCGGTCGTGCGGTGGTCGCGGTCACTGCGGGCGGCGGCCCGCGAGCTGGGCGAAGGGGGGAGGTTCGAGTCGCCCACCGGCGGACCGGCGGAGCTCGTGCAGGTGTCAGCCGAGTTGGAGCGGGCGAGCACCCGGCTGGCCAGGGCCAGCGCCCGAGAGCGACAGCTCGAGTCGTCTCGGCGGGATCTGGTCGCCTGGGTCTCACACGACCTGCGGACACCGCTTGCCGGGCTGCGGGCGATGACCGAGGCCCTGGAGGACGGCCTCGCTGACGACCCGAGCCGCTACCACCAGCAGATGCGTGCCGAGGTCGACCGGATGACACGGATGGTGGACGACCTCTTCGAGCTGTCGCGGATCCATGCCGGCGCGCTTCAGCTGACGCTCGAGTCGGTTCTCCTCGAGGACGTCGTCGGCGATGCGATGGCCGGTGCGGGCGCCGTCGCGGCGGCGCGAGGAATCCGGCTCGACGGCGACGTCGAGCCTGGGGTCGTCGTACGGGCTGATCCGCAGGAGCTGTCGCGGGTGGTCTCCAACCTGCTGATGAACGCGATCCGGCACACCCCCGCGGACGGGTCGGTCGAGGTGTCGGCCCGGGCGGAGGGCGGCGCGATCGAGCTTGCGGTGCTCGACGCCTGTGGCGGCATACCCGACGCCGACCTGGAGCGCGTCTTCGACGTGGCGTGGCGAGGCAGTCACGCGCGCACTCCCGAAGCGGGGGCCGGCGCCGGCCTTGGACTCGCGATCGTCCGCGGCATCGTCGAGGCTCATCGCGGCACGGTGGCGGTGGCCAACCAGGAGCCGGGCTGCCGCTTCCTGGTCCGGCTCCCGATCTAGTATGGAGTCGATGTCAGGCGTAACGATCTAGCCCTCGGCGGCGACACCCCTGCCGTTATCTGTTCGTCGCTACAGGTCGCCGCCTTCTTCGAGCAGGCGGGTGGTCTCGCGCTGCAGCAGACCCAGCCGAGCCTCCTTGACCAGCGGCACCTGGCGTCGGCGGCGCCGGATGTCGGCCAGATCGATGTCGACGGTCAGCACTTCCTCGCCCTCCTGTGCCGCCTCGGCAACGACAGTGCCCCACGGGTCGACAACGTGGGAGCCGCCCCAGAACCGCAAGGTCCCCTCCACACCGGCCCGGTTGACGAACACGACGAAGAGCTGGAACATCCGGCCGTAGAAACGGGTGATGTCGTGCCAGTACTCGTAGGAGTCATAGCGGTTGGGCACGCTGCTCTGTGAGCTGGCGGCGGGCACCAGGAACACCTGGGCGCCGTCCTGGGTGGCGAGGAAGGCGAGCTGCGGCTGCCAGGCGTCGTTGCAGCACAGCACGGCCAGCCGGGTGTCCGGCGCCGCGGGGAAGGCCCGCAGGCTCGGCCCGGGGGTGAAGTGGTTGCGCTCCTCGAACGGTGAGTACGCCGGCAGATACAGCTTGCGGTGCACGTGCACCAGCCGGCCCGCCTCGTAGTAGGCCGTGCTGTTGTATGTGTGGGGGCCGGGCGGACCGGACTCCACGAAGCCGACGCAGACCCCGGCCTGGCCGGCGGACCGGGCCAGCTTCTCGATCCGCGGGTCGTCGGGGCGCATGGACAGGTCGGCATCGACCGCACCGATGGAGTACCCGGACAAGAACAGCTCGGGGAAGACGACGAGATCGGTGGACTCGCTGACCGCCTGCGCGACGACGTGTTCCGCACGCTCGAGGTTGGCGTCGATGTCGCCGAGCTGGGAGTCCAACTGGGCAAGGCTGATCCGCATGGTGGAACCTCTTACTCGCGTCTCGGGTCCCGCACAGGCGGGACC
>JACCUS010000486.1 GCA_013811715.1 Nocardioidaceae bacterium | reverse complement strand
AGATCACCCTCGCCGAGGCCTACGCCGTCGCGCCGTTCAACAACATCTTGGTCTCGATGGACCTGACCGGCCAGCAGGTCGTCGATGTGCTCAACCAGCAGTACCAGCCGATCGCGGCACGCGGCTCACGGCCGATGCTGTCGCTCGGCGTGTCCGAGGGCTTCACCTATGAGTGGATCTGGGACGGCCCGGCGCCGCTGCCCGGCAAGCAGCCAGGCCCTGGCGCCAACGGCCACGTGAAGGCCGGCTCGGCCATGCTCAACGGTGTGCCACTGGACATGAGCGCGACGTACCGGGTGGCGACGCTGAACTTCCTGCAGGGCGGCGGCGACTCGTTCACCGCGTTCCAGCAGGGCGCCAACGTGCTCGGTGGCCCTGAGGACCTGGCGAACCTGGCCGACTACATGCGGGCCAACCCGGGTCTCACCCCGCCCCCCGACCGGGTGACCGGCCTGTAGGCAGCAACGACGGCGTCCGGCGGGCGTCCTCCCACTCGGCGAGGGCGCCCGCCGCCTCTGCGCGGTAGCCCCGCTCGGCTCGCCGGGTCGGCGTACAGGAATTGTGTTACCGTGTAGACACCATGAGTAACAGTGTAGGCATCAGGGAACTGAGGCAACAGGCGAGCGCAGTCTTCAAGCGCGTCCTCCGCGGCGAGACGGTGGAGGTCACCGACCATGGCCATCCAATCGCCCGGATCGTCCCACTCCGCCCCGGGATCCTCGATCAACTGGTGCTCGACGGCCGTGCCACCCAAGCCGGCGGTGACCTCCTGGACCTCGCCGTCGAGATGGCCCTTCCGGTGGACGCCAGCGGACCCATGCTTCCATCGGCAGCGCTCGCGGAGTTGCGCGACGATGAACGGTAGGGCCGCCTACCTTGACACCTCCGCCTTCGTGAAACTGGTCGTCGTGGAGTCCGAGTCCGCGGCCCTCAGTGCGCGGCTTCGGCGCTGGCCGGTCCGAGCATCGGCCACGCTGCTGCGTACCGAGGCGGCTCGAGCGCTGCGACGCTCCGGTAACGACCACCTCGTGGGCCAGGCCCGGCGGCTGTTCGCAGGGCTTGCCCTCATCCGCCTCGACGAGCCGATGCTCGACCGTGCAGGCGATCTTCACCCCGCGGACCTGCGCTCGTTGGACGCTGTCCATCTTGCCGCGGCCTTGTCGATCGGTCCCGACCTCGCGGTGCTCCTCACCTATGACGACCGGCTGAGAGCAGCGGCAGTCGCTCAGGGATTGGACGTAGAGTCCCCGAGCTGACTCAGGCGGCGGGCACTCCGGGGACGCAATCGGTGGCCAGCTCTTCGTGCTCGACGCTCATGAACGCGAACACGGCCAGCGCGCCGAGCAGGATCATGCCGGGGCCGGCGATGAAAGCCCGGAACCGATGCCGGAGTCCTGGTCGCCGACGCCGTGGACCGCGGTCAACGTGAGCGGCACGAATACCATGCCCATGCCGAAGGACATCACCAGGATCCACGGCAGCAGGTCGGTGACGTACGACGCCTCGACGCCCAGCGTCGCCGGGTTCGCGTCGTAGTCGATCAGGAGAAGCCGAACAGGCCCACCGCGGCCAGCAGCGTGCCCCACGCCGGCCAGCCAGCGCGGATCGACACGCGTCATCAGCTGAGACGCCAAGGTCGCGGAGGCGACGATGCCGAAGCTGAACGGCAGGAACGCGAATCCGGCCTCGAGCGAGCTGTACCCCAGCACGTTTTGGATCAGCTGGCTCAAGAAGTAGAACATCGCGAACATCGCCGCCAGGACGAGCATCATGACGAAGAAGCTCACGCCGCGGGTGCGGTTGGCGAGGATTCGGAACGGCATCAGCGGCTGCCGCACGACGCGTTCGATCACGAGGAAGGCCGCAAGCAGGACAACCCCGACGACAGCCGCCAGGAGTACTCGGTCAGCCAGCCGCCGAGCAGTGAGGCGATGGCGAAGATCAGCACGCCGACGATGAAGACCCGGCGCCGGCCGAGCAGGTCCCCTAGGCGGCCGCCGAGCAGCAGTAGGCCCCGAAGGCGAGGGTGTAGCCGGTGACGATCCACGACAGGCTCGCGTCCCACGGTGTGGTGTCGACCGGCAGTCTCAGCACGAACTGGCGATGGGTGACGATCGCGGGCAGCACGGCTGAGATGAGGTCGACGTCGACGGCGGCGGGGATCTCTCCGCGTTCGCGGGCCCGTTCGTACACAGCTCGGGACTCGGCGATCCTGGGCGGCAGGAAGCGCTCATGGAAGGCGTCGGCGAACTCCTTGTCACGGTGCAGCGCGGTGATGACGCTGGCGAGGACGTCGAGGGTGCGCGCGTCGTTCAGACCGAAGTTGGCGCACGTGGTCTCTATCAGGTCGTCCCGAAGGCTGCCCGTGTCGGAGTCGATGACACTGGGTCTGCACTTCGCGCGGTTGAGTGCGTCGACGACGAGGTCGGCTTTGGTGTTCCAGCGGCGGTA
>JACCUS010000480.1 GCA_013811715.1 Nocardioidaceae bacterium | reverse complement strand
GTGCGGGTCGGCCGGGTCGGCCGGGGATTGCGGCTCGAGCGGCCCGGAGGGCACGATCCAGCCCATCAGCGCCATCACGCGCGCACCGGGCGGGCGCGCCGACGGGTCAGTGAACCTGTCCGCCTTGCCCCAGAACAGGTCACGCATCTGTGCTCCCAGCTCTTTGGCCTCCTCGGCGGTGAGCCAGAGCCTCGACTGGTTGACGGTGGTGGCATCGCGCCACGCCTCGGGCTCTGCGGGGAGCGCCGCTACCGCCGCCCGCAGTCGCTGGAACTCCCGTTCGAAGGCGATGTCGCCGAGCGCGGCCGCCGTGGTGTCGTCTTCGGCGTCCTCGCCCCACATCAGCGACTGCGCCACCGCCTTCCACGGCCGTCGCCGGCCGGGACCCTCGGTGGCCTGGCGGACGAAGCCGTGCTCGGCCAGCTTGCGCAAGTGCCAGGACACGTTGGCCGGGGTCTGCCGAAGCACCACCGCGGCCTCCGAGGCGGTCATCGACCCGCGAACCACCAACAGGTCAAGCAGATCCAGCCGTAGCGGATGCGCCAGCGCCTTCATCTCGTTGGCGGCGGTAATCCGTCGCCGAGTCAGTGGCACCTATCGAAGGTATCATTTCGAAACACATGCTTCAATAAACTCGGATCATCTATTTCCCGTCTGCCGGGGCACGACGCGTCTCGAAGTCGACGCGGGTACTTGTCGATAAAACCATGAATTGCTTAGTCGGCTTGTGGATCCATCAGGCCCAGGATGCGTTGCAGGTCGTCCAGGGAGGCGAACTCCACGGTTATCTTGCCCTTGCGCTGACCGAGGTCGACCCTGCACCGCGTCTCGAAGCGGTCAGACAGCCGGTCCGCGATCTCGGTCAACCCCGGAGCGGCCAATCTCGGCTTCCGTGTCCGTGACTCGATGTCCGGCTCACCGACGGCGACCAGCTCCTCCAGACCCCGCACCGAGATCCCCTCGGCCACCACCCGCGCGGCCAGCGCGTCTTGCCGCGCGGAATCGTCCACACCGAGGAGAGCCCGAGCGTGACCTGCCGACAGCACCCCCGCAGCGACCCTGCGTTGGACTGCGGGCGGCAGCCTGAGCAGCCGCAATGTGTTGGAGATCTGCGGCCGGGAGCGACCAACGCGGCCGGCCAGCTCGTCGTGGGTACACCCGAAGTCGTCGAGCATCTGCTGGTAGGCGGCCGCCTCCTCCAGCGGGTTCAGGTCCGCGCGGTGCAGGTTCTCCAGCAGCGCGTCCCGCAGCAGCGCGTCGTCCGCCGTCTCCCGGACGATCGCCGGGATCGTCTCAAGTCCGGCCTGTTGGGCTGCTCTCCAGCGCCGTTCACCCATGACCAGTTCGTACGCGTCCTCGCCATCTGGGCGAAGCACGATCGGCTGCAACAGCCCGACCTCGCGAATCGAGTCGACCAGCTCTCCCATCGACTCCTCGTCGAACACGGTGCGGGGTTGCCTGGGATTGGGGCGGATTCGTCCCACGGGCACGTCGTGGAAGTACGCTCCCGGCACCGCCACGGGAGCTGACCCGTCAGCGAAGGAGTCATCCGACGTGTCGGTGGACTGTTCAGACGGTTCGGGCGATTCCCTACTTGCCCTGTGCGACGCCGGCCCGGTGGGAATGAGTGCCCCCAGGCCCCGCCCTAGTCCGCGTTTGGTGGTGGTCACGCGTCCTCCTCCGGTTGATGCGTGAGTTCCGCCGCTGCCTCGAGGTAGGACAACGCCCCCGACGACCCGGGATCGTAGGTCAGCACGGTTTGGCCGTAGCTCGGCGCCTCAGAAATCCGCACCGACCGCGGAACCGCCGTTCTCAACACCACGTCCCCGAAGTGTCGGCGGACTTCGTCGGCCACGCCTGCGGCCAGCCGGGTCCGGGAATCGAACATCGTCAGCATGATCGCACCGACCCGTAGACCCGGATTGAGGTGCTCGCGGATCTGCTCGACCGTGCGCAGCAACTGCCCTACGCCCTCGAGGGCGTAGTACTCACATTGGATCGGAATCAGGAGCTCCCGGCCCGCGGACAACGCATTCACGGTGAGCAGCCCCAGCGAGGGCGGGCAGTCGATGAAGACGTAGTCGAAGCGCTCGCCCGCTCGTTCCGTCTGGTCGAGGTAGGCATCCAGCGCCGTGCGGAGCCGATTCTCCCGCGCCACCAAAGACACCAGTTCGATCTCTGCCCCCGCCAGGTCGATCGTCGCCGGGACGACGAACAGCCCCGGCACCTCGGCGCACTCGGTCACCACGTCGGCAACCGGGGTCTTCTCGACCAGTACGTGATAGGCACCGGGGGTGCCTTCTGAGTGCTGGATCGACAACGCGGTCGAGGCATTGCCCTGTGGGTCCAGGTCGACCAACAGCACTCTATGGTCGTGCTGTGCCAGCGCGGCAGCCACGTTCACCGCGGTCGTCGTCTTCCCGACCCCGCCCTTCTGGTTCGCAACAACCATCACCCTGGTCCGCGCCGGTCGCGGCAGGGTGTGCCGCACCGCTCGGTTGCCCGTCACCGCCAGGCTGTGCTCGGTGGCCCGTGCCAATGGATTGCGCACGTCGGTGGCGTGCTGCGCTTCGGCAGCCACCTCCGCGGCAGTGGGTACGCCGGACGTACTTGCGCTCGCCGCCATGCCCGTCTCCGGGGACCCATTGGCCGCGTCCACCGGGTGTCGACCGACCCGCTCGGCAGCGCGGGTTTCACGTGAAACGTCGGGCCAGCCGAGGCCAGCGGCACCATGCCCTACGGATCCAGGCCAGCCCAGTCTCGCTGCCACCAGAGTTGAACTCACGGTCTTCCCTTCTTCCGCGCTCGTTGCCGGCCGCTCGACTCTATCCGAATCACGATCGTCGCCGGCGACACCACGTCGGCGCCGTACTGCTCGATTCGCACCGTCCCGGCACAGTGTTTCGCTAGCACACCGGCGGCAGCGCGAGCCTCGTCCGCGGCGGTCGATCCCTTTATCGCAACCAGCTCGCCGCCGGGACGGCACAATGGCAGCCCCCACCCGGCCAGCCTCCCCAGTGGGGCCACTGCGCGCGCGGTGACCGCGTCGAACGACCGCTTTCCCACCAACTGCTCAGCACGTGCCCGGACGACTTCGACGTTCGCCACCTCGAG
Source organism: Nocardioidaceae bacterium (assembly GCA_013811715.1). GTDB lineage: Bacteria > Actinomycetota > Actinomycetes > Propionibacteriales > Nocardioidaceae > JACCUS01. The sequence goes on along the minus strand of JACCUS010000480.1, from coordinate 2,717 downwards.
CAACGCCAGCACCTCGGTGAGGAACGTGCTGCGCCGAAGCAGCGGCTCGAGCAGGGTGACGGACAGATCCGGACGTGCCAGCGCGAGCACGACCCCCGGCAGTCCCGCCCCGGACCCCAGGTCGCAGACCGTCGAGGAGCGGGCGAAAACCGGGCTGACGACGGCGCAGTTGAGAATGTGCCGCTCCCACAGCCGCGCACCCTCGACAGGTCCGATCAGGCCGCGCTCGACCCCGATTGAAGCCAATAAATCGACATAGCGATAGATCTCTTTGGTCCGTTGTGGAAAGAGACGCCACACAATGGCGTCGACCGGCTCCTGCGTTTCCCGTGAAACGCGGTCCACCGGCGTGGCCTCAAGACGCAGGGCGCACGACGACACACCGGGTCGGCTCGACACCCTCCGATTCGCTGGAGAGGCCGGCCACGGCCACCGCGTCATGGACCACCTTGCGCTCGAACGGCGTCATCGGCGCCAGCTTCACCGCGTCTCCCGACCCGGTCACATCCTCGACCGCCTCGCGGGCCATCGCCACCAGCTTCTTGCGCAGCTCCGCGCGATAGCCGCCGATGTCGAGCATCAATCGGGAGCGTTCTCCGGTCTCTCGATACACCGCCAGCCGGGTCAACTCCTGGAGCGCCTCGAGCACAGCGCCCCCGTCGCCCACGAGCGGGTCCAAGCCGTCGCCGACGATCGACACGGCGGCGCGGTCCCCCTCTACGTCCATGTCGAGGTCGCCGCCGAGGTCGGCGATGTCCAACAGCTCCTCGAGATAGTCCGCCGCGATGTCGCCCTCGCCCTCCAGCTGCTTGACGCGCTCTGCCTCACCCGGACCGGTGTCTGGATCCGGTTCCTCGGCCTCACCGGCACCTCGCGGTGCCTCGCTGTCGGCGGTCCGCTCAACGTCGTCGCCCTCCCCGGCGCCGCTTGCGGCAGCGGCCGGCTGCTGGTTCTCACCGACGGCGGCGGCGGTGATGTCTTCGTGCTCGGTCGCCTCGGCGGGTCGGTCGGCTTGGCTCATGGATCTGCTCCGTGGGAAGGGGGCGGAAAAGCGCATGCTACCTGCGCTTGCGCTTGCTGCGCGACTGCTTCTTCGGTTGGACCCGGGGCGGCGTGGGCTTGGGTGTCTCCGGCTCGGTGGCCACCGCGCTGGACTCGGTGGGCGCTGCGTGGCCGCGCTTGGCGACGCGCGCCTGTTTCGCCTCGTACGCCGGCGTGCCCGGGGTGGGGTTGTTGCGGATCACGTAGAACTGCTGCCCCATCGTCCACAGGTTTGACGTCGACCAGTAGAGCAGCACGCCGATCGGGAAGGCGATGCCACCGACCGCGAAGACCAGCGGCAGCACGTACAGCATGATCTTCTGCGTCTGCGCGTACTGCCCGGTCAGCGCGGACTCCGGCATGTTCTTGCGCATCAGCTGCCGCTGGGTGGTGAACGTCGTGATGGTCATCAGCAGCACCAGCAGCCCGGCGACCACCTGGGTGTACACGGTGTCGGCAGAGGTGAAGGAGTCGGAGATCTTGACCCCCCCGAACAGCACGCCGTCTCGAAGGGAGGCGGCCTGCTCGGTGGACAAGAACCCGAGCCCCTTCCCGTGCGCGGCCTCGTTGAGGGTGCGGAAGAGTGCCAGGAAGATCGGCATCTGCAACAGCAGTGGGAAACACGAGGCCAGCGGGTTCGTCCCGGTGTCCTTGTACAGCTTCATCGTCTCCTGGGTGAGACGCTCCCGGTCGTGGCCGTACTTCTTCTGCAGCTCCTTGACCTTCGGCTGCAACAGCTGCAGGTTGCGGCTGTTCTTGATCTGCTTGACGAACAGCGGGATCAACAGGGTGCGGATCACGATGGTCAGGCCGATGATCGCGAAGGCCCACGACCAGCCTTCCGAGACACCCAGCACACCGTTGAACAGGTTGTCGAAGACGATCAAGATCCCAGACGTCGCGTAGTACAGGGGCGCCATCACCCAGTTGAAGAAGTCGATCAACTACAGCTCCTCGCCGACCCTGCCGGCGTACTCGCGCGCCGGGAAACCTTTCGGGGGCACCGGGTCATACCCGCCGGCCGCCCAGGGGTGGCAGCGGCCGATGCGCCGCCCCGCCAACCCGGTTCCCCGCAGCGCACCGTGCACCTGCACGGCTTCCAGCGCGTACGCCGAACACGACGGGTGGTAGCGGCACACCTGCCCGTACAACGGGCTCACGACCAACCGATACGCCTTCAAGAGCCCGATGAGCAGATGCTTCATCGTCTCTCCTCCTCGACCTTGGCCAGACATCGATCCAGATCGCGGCCCAGCCGGTGGAAATCGGCGGAGGACGCCGACGTGTTCGCCCGGGCGACCACCAGCATGCCTCCCGGCAGCCCCCCCACCCGATCTCGCATCAGGTGCCGCAACCGCCGCCGCACGCGGTTGCGGGTGACAGCGTTGCCGACCCGCCTGCCGACCACGAAGCCAACCTGGGGTTGCCGACCGCCCTCTTCGCAGAGCGCATGCACCACGAGGGTGTCAGTCGAGGCACGGCGCCCCCGGCGCACGACACGTTGGAAGTCAGCGGCTCGTCGCAGCCGATGGGGACTGGGCAGCACGGCCTGACTCAGATCAGGTTGCGAGCCGGTCGCGGCCCTTGCGCCGGCGGCCGGACAGGATTGATCGCCCGGCCCGGGTCCGCATCCGCAGACGGAAGCCGTGGGTCTTGTTGCGGCGGCGATTGTTGGG
>JACCUS010000472.1 GCA_013811715.1 Nocardioidaceae bacterium | reverse complement strand
GCTGACGGAGGAGCAACTAATGTGGGTCGGCTTGCGGGCGGCCCCACGGGGCACCGTCCTGTGCGGCCCCTCCGCTGCCGCCCACGACGGACTCCGCGGGTTTGAGCCTGACAGCCTCTCTGTCGTCATACCCGGCTCCTCGTATGACCCAAGGAAGGGGCAGCTCGACGTGCCCGATGACTGGAACATGCGAGTGCGGTGGTCGACCAAGCTCGGACCCCAGGACGTCAATCCACTCGCTCTGCCGCCACGGACCAGGCTGCCACGTAGCATCATCGACGAGGCCAGCGAGCGGATCCCCGAACGTCGTTCGCGCGTCCTTGTGCTGGCGGCGGTGCAGCAACGCCGGGCTCGAACGGCCGCCTTGTGGGATGCCCTCAGTCGACGCGGACGCTGCCGGAACCGGGCGATCATCGTCGAGTCGGTCAGGGACGCCGAGGGTGGGATCGAGTCGCTGCCGGAGCGAGAGTTCGAGCTGCAGCGCCGTCGGCTACGGCTGCCTGAGCCCGCTCGACAACGAGTGCTGCAGCGTCGCGACGGGCGCTACTATCTCGACAACGACTGGCCCTCGCTCGGGATCCGGGTGGAGATCCACGGCATTCCCCACTCGGAGATCCGCCAGTGGGATGAGGACCTGCTCCGCCAAAATGACATCAGCATTGATGGCAGCGGGCTGTTGATCTTCTCGTCATACGCGATTCGGCACCTGCAAACGCGGGTCGATGGCCAACTGCTCGATATGTTCCGCCGCCGAGGCTGGCCTGGCTGAGTCGACAACAAGCGCGCCGAGGGTGAGGTAGTCAGGTCTGCCTGAGGTCGGATCGTTCGGCAGGGCAGGCGGCAGCGCAAGGATGCGAGCGTGAGGTAGTCAGGGCTGCCTGAGGCTCGGATCGTTCGGCAGTGCGCTGGGCGCGGGAGCGTCGCCAGGGCGGCGCGGATGTCGGATGTTGTGCGGCCGCCCACGGGCTCACGCGCCGGCGCCCTCCTGCTTGACGCCGGCCACGGCCGTGGGGTCGTCGATACGGTACCTCGCCAACGCCTCCGACGCCTTCGACCGGTCCACCTCGCCGCGCTTGGCGAGCGCCTCCAGCGCCGCCACCACCACCGACTCGGCATCGACGCGGAAGAAGCGGCGCGCCGCCGCCCGGGTGTCGGCGAAGCCGAAGCCGTCGGTGCCGAGCGAGTGCCAGTCCGTCGGCACCCACTGCGAGATCTGATCAGGCACAGCGCGCATGTAGTCGGTGACCGCGAGCACCGGTCCGTCCGACCGACCGAGCATCGTGGTGATGTACGGCGTCCGCTGGTCCTCGTTGGGGTGCAGCAGGTTCCATGCGTCGACAGCAAGCGCGTCGCGGGTGAGCTCGTTCCACGACGTGACCGACCAGACGTCGGCGCGGACCTGCCACTCCTCGGCCAGCAGCCGCTGAGCCTTGAGCGCCCACGACGCGGCCACCCCGGACGCCAGCAGCTGGATGCGCGGCCGCTCGTCTCCGTCGCCGGTGTCGCCCGGATGAGCCAGGTGGATGCCCCGGAGCAGCCCCTCGACGTCGACGCCCTCGGGCTCCGGCAGCTGGACGGTCGGCTCGTTGTAGACGGTCAGGTAGTAGAAGACGTTCTCGCCGTGCGGGTGCTCGTCGGTCGAGCCGTACATCCGCCCCAGGCCGGCCTGGACGATGTGAGCGATCTCGTAGGCGAAGGCCGGGTCGTAGGCAACGCAGGCCGGGTTCGTCGCCGCGATGAGGGGCGAGTGGCCGTCGGCGTGCTGCAGCCCCTCACCGGTCAGCGTGGTGCGCCCGGCCGTCGCACCGATCAGAAACCCACGCCCCAGCTGGTCGGCGTACGCCCAGATCGAGTCCGCAGTGCGCTGGAACCCGAACATCGAGTAGAAGATGTAGACGGGGATCATGTGCTCGCCGTGCGTGGCGTATGCCGTCCCGGCCGCGATGGTCGACCCCATCGCGCCGGCCTCGCTGATGCCCTCGTGCAGCATCTGGCCCTGCACCGACTCGCGGTAGGTGAGCAGCATGGCGCGGTCGACACTCTCGTA
>JACCUS010000470.1 GCA_013811715.1 Nocardioidaceae bacterium | reverse complement strand
CTTCGGCGTGGCTACCTTCGTCACAGATCTCGACGGGTTGATTGCGGAGCTGACCGAGGTGTGGACCGACATCGCGTATGGCCGTCCCGGCAGATCTCCGACCCGCACGCCCCGAGTCCTCGGTACGCAAGAAGGTCGCCCGACTCCTGCAGGAGTGGGGCTTCACCCGGCGAGGCAATGGCCGGTCACCGCCACGTGGAGGACGCGACGATTGATCGCTCGAGGTTGCGCAGACCGTTGACGAGCTCGGTGACCTCCTGCTGGGAGACCTGCGCCAAGCGCGCCGCTTCTTGCTTCAGGTGGGCGGCCATCACCTCGTCGATGAGAGCGCGGCCATCGTGCGTCAGCTCGACGAGGATGATCCGTTTGTCGTGGGCTGCCGGGACGCGCCGGACGAGGCCGCGTTGCTCCAGGCGATCGAGACGGAACGTCGTACCGCCGGTGCTGAGCAGGGACGACGAGGCGATCTCGCCGGCTGTCTTACGATGTGGCGCCCCGGATCGGCGCAGGTTGGCGAGGACGTCGAACGTCGCCGGGGTGAGCTCGTAGTCGGCGAGGAGCAGTCGCAGCTGGCGCTGCGCCAAGGCGTACACGCGAGCGATCCGCCCGAAGACCCCCATCGGCGAGGCGTCCAGGTCGGGACGTTCGCGACGCCACTGCTCGAGGATCACGTCGAGGGCATCGGGGGAGTGTGGGCTCACGGCGTCTCGGTCTCCTTCGCCGGTGGCATGGTACGCCAACGGCACACTCCTTGACAATACCTTAAACTCAAGATATTCTCGTGATGAATGTCCTCCATGGCAGGATCCGAGCATCCCCGCCTCGGCGACATCCGCCACATCCACTTGGTGACGGATCGGCCGCTCGACGCAGCCGGGGACTTCTACCGCTCCTGGGGGCTGGAGCAGGTCCCGGCGGATGAGCGCGCTGAGGGTCGGCCTCAGGCCGTGATGTTTCGCGGCGCGGGACCGCAGCACCACCTCGTCCACTTCCGCACTGGCGCCCATGCAGGGCTCGACCACATCGCCTTCGAGGCGCGCACTCGCGAAGAGGTCGTCGCGTTGCACCGGCGGTTCGGATCCAGCGGTGTGGAGCTGCTCGGCGATCCAGCACCTCTGGACGAACCGGGTGGGGGCTGGGGATTCCAATGGCGCGACCCAGAGGGCCGCGTGCTGGAGGTGAGCACCGAGGTGCAGGCAGCAGACCCACGACCGAGAGGTCGGCCGGTGCCGACTCGTGTGACTCACGTGGTGCTCAACACCGTCGACATCGACTTGATGTGCGAGTACTACACCGAGGCGCTCGGCCTGCGCGTAAGCGACTGGTCGGAGCACCACATGGTGTTCCTGCGCACCGGTCACGACCACCACGCCATCGCCTTCAACAGCGACGAGCACGCGTCGGTGAACCACATCGCGTACGAAGTCCCGTCGCTCGACGCCTTCCTGACATCGGTCGGACGGATGAAGCGCGCCGGCGTCGATCCGATGTGGGGCATCGGCCGCCACGGTCCCGGCAACAACTCCTTCGCCTACTACGGCGATCCGGTCGGCTTCGTGCCCGAGTTCACGTCCGAGGTGCTGCAGATCGACGAATCGACCTGGGTGCCCCGCGTGTGGCAGCGCATCCCGTCGCAGTCCGATCTCTGGGGCACAGGCGGTCCGCCACCACCGGCGGTGCGCGAACGGATGAGGGGATCACCCGATCCGAATGCCGTCGCACCGGCCTGGAAGGGCAGCGGCACGTACGCCGAGGGTATGCACCAGACCGCCCCGTCATGAGATCCACATCGAGTCGACGACCGAAAGGACCCGCCATGAACCGGCGTTTCCGGACCACCTCGGCGATCATCGCCGTGACTGTGCTGCTCGCAGCCTGCGGCAGCGACGACGGCAGCAGCGACGACCCTGCTGCCGACACTGACGCGGCCGCGCAAGGCACGACAGCGAGCGGTGCGACGCCTGCGACTGCGTCAGCGTCACCCGGCGGTGGCGACGACAGCTGCGCATCGGTCGACCTGTCGACGCCTCCGGACGAACCGGTGACGATGCGCATCGGTCACGGCACGGCCGCTGAGGAGAACTACTGGTACCAGTTCGTCGATCCAGAAGGCGCCGGCGCCCAACACTATGGAAGCTGGTACACGATCGAGGCCAGCCCGTTCAATCCCACCGACCGCCTCGATGCCTACCAGGCTGGCAGCCTTGACGGCGGGACGCTGTCGACACCGCAGTTCGTGACGGCCATCGCCGCCGGGCTGCCGATCACGGCCGTCGGTTCGATCGCCCTCGAGAGCTCCGATGAGCAGGCGTTCAACACCACCTACTCGGCGCTCGAGTCTTCGGGGATCACGTCGCCCGCCGATCTCGAGGGCAAGACGATCGGCATCCTCGCCCCCAACACGGCGACCGAGTGGTGGGCCAAGTCGGCCGTGGCATCGGCCGGGCTCGATCCGGAGCGCGACGCCCAGTATGTGGCCATCCCGTTCCCGGAGCAGGAGGCGGCGCTGCGCGATGGGACGATCGACGTGGGCGTCTTCGTGGAACCGTTCTACGGCATTTCCCGCGCCGAAGGCGGGCTGGTCGACGTGTTCGACTCGCTGACCGGCCCCGGCGTCGACCACGAGCTGCTGCTCGCCTGGTTCGACACGGCGTTCATCGAAGAGCACACCGAGGCGTTCTGCGCCTGGCGGGCGGACTACGTGGCGGCGACCGAGAGCTACCTCGCCGATCGGGAGGCGGCGGCCACCGCGCTGATCGACGCCGACGTGCTGCTGGCCGAGAGCGTCGCGGGCTACATGCAGACCACTGACTACGCCCGTCGGCCGAGCGGAGCGATCAACCTGGGTGGGCTCGACGTCGTGATCACCGACATGGTCGACGTCGGCTTCCTCCCCGAGGACCAGACGGCTCCGGCAGCCGAGCTCGTCACCGAGGGCTACAGCATCATCGAGAAGTAGGTCGTCATGTTGCAGGCCGACGACATCGGCATGACGTTTCAGCGTGGCAGCCGCCGAGTGACCGCGCTCGAAGGCGTCAGCCTGACGTTCGCCCGGGGACAGTTCAGCTGCATCCTCGGCCCCAGCGGTTCTGGGAAGTCGACCCTGCTGCACATCCTGGGCGGGTTCGAGCAGCCCACGACCGGCGACATCACGCTGGACGACTGTCGGGTCGAGCGGCCCACGCGACGCCTCGGCATGGTGTTCCAACACGCCAGCCTGTTCCCGTGGCGGAACATCGAGCGCAACGTGGCGTGGCCGATCGAGGCGAACGGCGGCAGCCGCAAGCAGGCCTGCAACACGGCACGAGAACTGCTTGGCCTCGTCGGGCTGCGCGGGTTCGAGCGCGCCTATCCCGCCGAGCTGTCGGGCGGCATGCGTCAGCGCGCCGCGCTCGCCCGCACGCTGGCCATGGAGCCCGAGGTGCTGCTGATGGACGAGCCGTTCGGCGCCCTCGACGCCCAGACCCGGGAGCTCATGCAGGAGGAGCTCAGCCGCATCTGGCAGGAATCCAGGTTGACCGTCGTGTTCGTCACCCACGACATCTCCGAGGCGGTGTTCCTCGGCGATCGTGTCGTGCTGCTGACCGCCCGCCCCGGCCGCGTCGCCCACGACATCACCATCGACCTGGAGCGGCCTCGGGACGGCGAGACGAAGAAGTCGAAGGAACTGCTCGACTACCACAACGACCTGTGGGACCTGCTGCGGGCGGAGATCGATAACGCCGACGCAGCGGTCGTCGGGGTGACCTCGTGACCGCGGCAACGAGGCCGGGGGTCACGCCGTCGTGGCTCCGTACGGTCGACGACCACCCGTGGATGCTGCCTGCCGGGCTGGTGCTCGCCGTCGTCGCCGTGTGGGAGCTAAGCGGACTTGTCGGAGCACTCCCCGAGTACATCCTCCGCCCGACGGCCATCGTCGGCGATGTGGTGGGCCTGCTCATCGACGGCACGCTGCACCCGCTCGTCCTCGAGAGCCTCCGCCGGGCGTTGATCGGCTTTGCCATCGGCGCCGCCGCCGGGTTCGTGCTCGGGCTCGTCACCGGCGTCTCACCGTGGTTCGGCGACGTCTTGGACGGTCCAGTCGCCGTTTCCTATCCGATCCCCAAGATCGCGCTCTTCCCTGCCATCGCCGTGATCCTCGGCTTCGACGATCGCACGCGGATCCTCGTCATCGCCTTGGCGTGCTTCTACCCGGTGTACCTGAACGCCCAGAGCGGAACGCGCGGCATCAACCGCGACCTGATCTGGCTGGGCCGCAACAACGAGGCGTCTTGGTTGCGCGGGTTCACCACGATCGTCGTGCCCGCGGCGCTGCCCAAGGCACTCGTCGGCCTGCGACTGAGCCTGGCCCTGTCGTTCGTGATGATGTTCGCCACCGAGGTGATCGGCTTCGGCACGGGCCTCGGTTCGGCGATCTTCCGGTCGCGGCTCGAGGGTGACTACAGCCTGATGTGGGCCGGCGTCGTCGTGATCGGGAGCATCGGGTTCCTCGCCGACCAGGTACTGCTCGCCGCCGGCCGCCGTCTGACGCGCGGCCAATCGATGGAGGGTCACCTTGGCTGAGGCCGTCCTCGCGCCGGGGGGCCGAGCCCACCGCCGATTCGCCCGGTTCCCGGCACGGACGTTGGCGCCGACGTCGCGCACGGTGCGTCGCCTTGCCGGCATCGTCGCCATGTTCGCCGCGTGGGAGTTGCTGGCCCGGCGCAGCGACAACCGCCTGATCCCCACGCTCAACGAGATCTGGGACCGCCTGCTGGACGACGTCCGTAGTGGCGACCTCTGGTTCAACGGACGCCTGACACTGACGCGCGGCCTGATCGGCCTCTTGATCGCCCTCGTCGCCGGTGTCGCCATCGGCCTGGCGATGGGTGCCAACCGCTGGATCGAGCGGACCCTGCAGCCGATCCTCTCCGCCACCTACCCTGCGCCGAAGCTCGCCCTGTACCCAGTCTTCATCCTGCTCCTCGGGCTCGGTGCCGCCCCGAAGATCGTGCTCGTCGCCCTCGAATGCCTCTACCCGATCGTCTACAACACCCACGCCGGCGCCCGTGCCATCACCCGGGATCTGATGTGGCACACGCGCAATGCCGAGGCCACGCGCCGGCGACGCCTCGTCGACGTGGCCATCCCAGCGACGTTGCCGTCGATCCTCACCGGTCTGCGCATCGCCGCGCCGATCATGTTGATCGTCATGGTCGTAACGGAGATGATCGGCGAAAGCCGCGGCCTCGGCTTCATGATCATGGACGCAAGGGCCAACTTCCAACCGGCCGGGGTGTTCAGCGTGATCATCGTGCTCGGCGTCCTGGGGTTCGTGATCGACCGCATCATCGTTGCGGTCCTCCGTGCCGTCGTGTTCTGGGAGCAGGAGGTCACCCTGTGAACGAGCTGGGCGGCGGTACCCGTCCGCTGCGCGTCGGGCTGCTCGGCTGGGGTGCCATCGGCGCCGAGGTGGGACGGGCGATCCAGCGCGGCGACGCCCCCGGCGTCGAGCTCACTGCGGTCGCCGCCTTGCACCATCACGACGACCTCGACGAACTGGATGTGTCGCAGGTGGCCCCCGGCGACCTGCCCTCGCACTGCGACCTCGTCATCGAGGTCGCCAGCCAGCAGGCGCTCATCGACTACGGGCCCGACCTGCTGGCGGCCGGTGCCGACCTGCTCGTCGTGTCCGTCGGCGCCCTCGCCGACGACCAGCTGTTCGAACGGCTCACCGCCACCGACGGCGGGCGGCTCATGATCAGCACAGGTGCCATCGGCGGCATCGACATCCTCAGCGCCTGCCGCCAGCTGGGCCGCATCGACGACGTCCACCTCACGACGACGAAGCCGGCCCCGGTCCTCGTCCAGTCATGGATGGACGCCGAGCTGCGCCGCCGGCTGGAGACCGGGACCGAGGTCGTGACGTGCTTCAGCGGACCAGCTCGCGAGGCGGTCCTGCGGTTCCCCACATCGGTCAACGTCGCCGCCGCCCTCGCCGTCGCCGCCGGGTCGTGGGAGCCGGTACGCGTCGACGTCGTCGGCGACCCCGCGGCGTCCCGCAACACCCACGTGATCGACGTCCGCGCTGACAGCGGCGACTACCGCTTCGAGATCAGCAATCGCCCGTCCCCGCAGAACCCTCGGTCGAGCCACGTCGTGCCGTTCGCAGTGCTGCGCGCCCTCAACGTGCTCGCCGGACGACCGGGTGAGTTCGTATGAGCGCCGTGCGCGTCGAGCGCAACCGCATCGGGGGCCAGTCGGTGCTCGTCGCCGGTCCGGCCGGCGCCCCTGCCCTCGTGCTGCTGCACGGCATCGGCTCGGACGGTGGCAGCTTCCGCGCTCAGCTCGAGGAGTTCGGCGGCGACTGGCGCGTGCTGGCACCGGACGCCATCGGCTACGGCCACTCGGTCGATCCTGACCGCCCGCCCGGCATCGACGGCTACGCCGACTCGGTTGCCGTACTGCTCGACGCCGTAGGTATCACCGAGGCGGCACTCGTGGGCGTCTCCTGGGGAGGTGTCATCGCCACCCGCTTCGCGCTCCGCTATCCCGACCGGGTGACGGCGCTCGTCCTCGCCGATTCGACTCGCGGGTCGGGCACTGATCCGCAGCGAGCCGCGGCGATGCGCCGCCGCGGCGGTGAGCTCGCCCGTGACGGCGCCGTGGCCTACGCCCGTCGACGGGCGCCACGACTGCTCTCGGAGCGGGCTCCCGCCGCCCTCGTCGAGCGGGTTGCCGCGACGATGGCCGAAGCCATCCGGCTGCCCGGATACGCCCACGCCGCCGAGTCGATGGCGGCCACCGACCACACCGCCCAGCTCGCCGGCCTGACCATGCCGACGCTCGTCCTCGTCGGCGCCGACGACGTCGTGTGCCCGCCGGTCGAGTCGCAGACGATCGCCGAGCTCGTGCCAGGCGCCCGTCTGCAGATCATCCCCGGCGCCGGCCACCACGCCAACCAGGAACGGCCCGAGCCGTTCAATGCTGCCATCGGCCGGTTCCTCGCCTCGCTGCACGATCGGGCCGCCACGACCACCCCTACCATCGACCACCGAGAGGACACCACCATGCCGACCGACCTCGAATCGCTCCTCGACAGCTGCGTCGCCACCCGGGACTCTCGGGTCGAGGATTGGGACACCCTCGGTTTCCAAGCTCAGGCAGGCGAGGAGTACCGCCGCGCCCAGATCCGCTACATCGGCTCTGGTGCCACCGGTGACCACGACTCCGACCAACGCATCCTGGCGGCCGAGCACTTCACGTTCTCGAACATGCTGCTGCCACCGGGCGCCGTCGGCCCCGAGCACAACCACCACGACGTCGAGGAGGTGTTCTTCGTCCTCGACGGCCAGGTCGAGTTCACGGTGCACGACACCGAGGACGGCACTCGCACGGCGTCGCGCGTGCTCGGCTACCGCGACCTCATCAAGGTCCCGGCCGGCGTGCCCCGCAGCCTGCGCAACGTCGGCGACGTCGACGCCCTGTTCTGCGTCATCATCGGCGCCCCCAAGCCGCAGCTGCCGACCTACCCGACCACCTCGGCGATGGCCGGGGTGACGCGGGGCTGAACGTGCTCGATCTCGCCGGACGGCGCGTCCTCATCACCGGTGCGGGGAGGGGCCTCGGCCTCGCCGTCGCCCGGTGGTGCCGACGCGCCGATGCCGACGTGATCGTGACCGACGTCCGACAGGACCGCATCGACCCGGCCTTGGCCACCGTCGCTGCTGAGGAGGGCGCTGGTGACGTCGACGGCCTGGTGCTCGACGTCACCGACGAAGGCTCCGTCGAGCGGGGCATCGCCCGGGTCGGCGACCCGCTGTGGGCGCTGGTCAACAACGCCGGACTCGCCGAAGCGGTTGGCGGCAAGCAGTTCTGGGAGCTGGACGTGGCGACCTGGGATCAACTGCTGGCCGTCAACCTCCGCGGACCGTGGCTGGTCGCCAAGCATGCCGCCCCCCTGCTGATGGGTGCCGGAGAAGGTCGCATCGTCAACATGGCGTCGGACGCCGCGCTGTACGGATCGCCACGGCTCTCCCACTACATCGCCTCAAAAGGAGGCCTGATCGCCCTGACTCGCGGCATGGCACGCGAGCTCGGCCCATTCGGCATCACCGTGAACGCCGTCGCTCCCGGCCTCGTCGAGTCGGAGTCGACCGTCGACATCCCCGCCGAACGCCACCGGCTGTACGCCGACCGGCGAGCGCTCTGCTCCCCGCAGCGACCCGATGACGTCGCCGGAGCCGTGCTGTACCTACTGTCGGCGGCGGCTCGCTACGTCACCGGTCAGACGCTCGTCGTCGACGGCGGCTTCGTGATGCCATGACGAGGGGACATCGGTGGACCTCGGCCTGAGCGGCAGGACCTACGTCGTGACCGGCGGCAGCTCAGGCATCGGCAAGGCGCTGGTGGCCATGCTCGTCGACGAGGGTGCCTGTGTCGCGACATGCGCCAGGAACGTGGACAGGCTCGCGGCGGAGACGGCACGCATCGCCGAGACGGCGGCTGACCGCCTGCTGACCCTCGGCTGCGACGTGCGCTCCGGGGAGGACACCGAGGAGTTCATCGCTGCCGTCGCCGAACGTTTCGGCGGTATCGACGGGCTCGTCAGCAACGCCGGCGAGTCACGGATGAAGCCGTTTGCCGACACGACATGGGAGGACTGGCACGACGAGCTCGAGCTCAAGTTCGCCAGCGTGCTGAACCCGCTGACCGCGGCGCTCGCCCATCTGCGCCGTAGCGACGCCGCCGCCGTCGTCAACGTGAACGCCATCCTCGCCCGCCAGCCCGAGACCCGCCTGGTGGCAACGAGCGCCGCCAGGGCCGGCGTGCTCAATCTGTCCAAGAACCTGGCGACGGAGCTCGCCGCCGACGGCATCCGCGTCAACAGCGTGTGCCTCGGCCTGATCGACAGCGGCCAGTGGCGACGCCGCTACGAAGCGGCAGGACCTGCGGGCTCGTTCGAGGCGTGGAGTGCCGCCGTGGCCGCGGATCGTGGTGTGCCCCTCGGACGGTTCGGCACGCCGATCGAGGTCGCCTATGTGATCACCTCGCTGCTCTCACCGCTGGCATCGTTCGTGACGGGCAGCAGCCTCGACGTCGGCGGAGGAGTCGGACGCTGTGTCTGAGCGGAGATCCGCGGTGCGGACCGAGAACGGCAACGCCGGAGACGTGCTCGTCGCCCTTGCCGAGCACCACGACGTCGGCGCCGCGTTCGGCCTCGTGAGCATCCACAACCAGCCCCTCGTCGATGCCCTCGTGGGCGCCGGCCGCTACGTGCCCGTGCGCCACGAGGCCACATGCGTCAGCGCTGCCGACGCCTACGCCAGGGTTGCCGGCACGCTGGGAATCGCCGTCACGAGCACCGGCACCGGTGCCGGAAACGCCGCTGGCGCGCTCGTCGAGGCATTGACCGCGGGCAGCGCCGTGCTCCACGTCACCGGGCAGATCGACTCCCCGTACCTCGGACTCGGCAGGGGCGTCATCCACGAGACCAGGGACCAGCTCGGGATGCTCGCCGCCGTCTCGAAGCAGGCGCGGCGGGTGACTGCCGCCCGCGATGTCGCCGCCATCCTCGCCGGTGCCGCCGCCCAGGCGCTGGCCGCCCCGGCCGGTCCTGTCAGCGTGGAGATCCCCATCGACCTGCAGTACGCCAAGACCGCAGCGTTCACCCCGGCCGCACCGCAGCCGTCGGCATCCGCCGAGCCGTCCGCGATCGACGAGGCCGTCACCCTCGTCGCCGGAGCCCGACGCCCGCTCGTGTGGCTGGGCGGCGGCGCGGTCGGCGCCGCCGCCGAGATCGCCGAGCTGGTGACGAGACTTGGCGCGGGAGTGCTCACCAGCAACGCCGGTCGCGGCG
>JACCUS010000469.1 GCA_013811715.1 Nocardioidaceae bacterium | reverse complement strand
TCTGACGGCCTCACCCGCGCAGACCTCGAACGAGAGATCCTCGGCGAAGAACCGTGTCTGACGGCGGCCGAGGTCGTCTCCGACGACGTGTCGATCGACTCCGCGCGCATCTTGTGGCGTGCCCTCGGGTTCCCCGATGCCGGTGACACCCCGGCGTTCACCACGGGCGACAAGGACGCCATGGCGCTGCTGCTGTCATTGGTCGGGTCCGGGGCGCTCGAGTTCGACATCGCCGTCAAGCTGACTCGAGCCGTGGGTCGCACCATGGCGCGGCTCGCCGACTGGCAGGTCGCCACTCTCAGCGAGTACGTCGAACGGCTCGAGCAGGACGGGCGCGGTACGGGGTCGCGGCTCACAACCGGGCTCGACGTGATCAAGCGCCTGGAGCCGTCGTTCGAGGAGCTGATGACGTATGCCTGGCGCCGCCACCTCGCGGTCGCCGTGGGAAGGGTCGAGGCGTTGGGGGCGGCTGACTCTCACCTCCACACTGTCCAAGTGACGGTGGGCTTCGCGGATCTCGTCAACTTCACCCAGCTGTCGACCGACATCCCCGAGGACCGGCTCGCAGGGATGGTCGAGGGTTTCGAGTCGATCTGCACGGACCTCGTCACCGCCCACGGTGGTCGGGTCATCAAGACGCTGGGAGACTCGGTTCTCTTCATCGTCGACGGACCGAAGGCAGGTGTCGACATCGCGAGCGACATCGTCGAGCGCCTCGGGCACGACGCGAACCTTCCAGACGTCCACCTCGGCATCGCCACCGGTCCTGTGGTGATGCGGCTCGGCGACGTCTTCGGCAGCCCGGTCAACCTCGCCAGCCGGCTCACCGGTGTGGCGCGACGCAATCGCGTGATCTGCGACCAGGTGACCGCCGACGCGCTCAGGTCACTGCCGGGCTACGTCACCCGGCCGATGACCGAGCGGCCGGTGCGGGGCTTCGGGGTCGTCCAACCGGTGGCCGTCCGCCGACTCTGAGCGTGGACGCGGAGGTCTCAGGACTTGGTCGACTCGGTGACCTCGACGACCGCGCCGGTGAGATCGAGCGGCTGCTCGTCCGGACGGCGCTTGAACACGAACGTCCGGTAGGTCCAGAAGCGGAACACCATGCCAAGAACGAGCCCGACCACGTTCGCCGAGATGTTGTCGGCAAGCGGTGAGCGAAGGTCGAGCACGTAGTGGGAGAACGCGAGGCAGCCGACCGCGATGAGCATGCCGACCGCGTTGAGCAGGAAGAACAGCGACGCCTCGCGGCGGGTGCCGGACCGAGCCCGGTCGCGCCAGGTCCAGTGCCGGTTGCCGAGATACGTCACCACAGTGGCGACCGCGACGGAGATCCCCTTGGCGGTGAGAGGTTTGTGCTCCAGCATGCCAGGATCACCCGCGAAACGAAGCAGGTTGAAGATCCCGACATCGACGATGAAGCCAAGGCCACCGACGATGCCGAACTTGACGACCTCGTGGGCCAGTCGGCGGACACGTTCGAGCACTGAGGACTTCCTGATGAGGAGAGAGCCGTCGACCGCCCAGCGTACGGGCCGCCGATCACCTTCGGTCGAGAACGGCGTCGGTAGGCTGTCCGCCGTGGAGACTCCGGTGGTAGGCGTCGTGGGTGCGGGGCAGCTCGCGCGGATGATGCAGCCGGCCGCAATCGGCCTCGGCATTCCCCTCCGCCTGCTCGCCGAGGCGCCGGACTCCTCGGCTGCCCACGTCATCACCGACACCACGGTGGGCGACTACACCGACTACGACACCCTTGCGGCGTGGGCCAAAGGCAACACCATCGTCACCTTCGACCACGAGCACGTCTCGACAGCACATCTCGAGGCGCTCGTCGCCGACGGCGTCATCGTCCGGCCCGCGCCAGGTGCCCTCGTGCACGCCCAGGACAAGGTCGTGATGCGAGCGAGGCTGTCGTCACTCGGGGTCCCCGGCCCGCGGCACGCCGTCGTCGTGGCAGCCGACGGCGTGGCCGCATTCGCGTCCACCGTGGGCGGATTCCCCGTCGTGCTCAAGACCGCCCGCGGCGGGTATGACGGCAAGGGTGTCTTCGTCGTCGACGACGAAGCAGGTGCGGCCGGCGTGTTGGCGAGCACACCGGAGGCGGTCGCGGTCCTGGCCGAGGAGAAGGTCGACTTCCGACGAGAGCTTGCCGCGTTGGTGGTGCGCGCACCGAGTGGCCAGCTGGCGGCATACCCGGTGGTCGAGAGCGTGCAGCGCCAGGGCATCTGCGTCGAGG
>JACCUS010000449.1 GCA_013811715.1 Nocardioidaceae bacterium | reverse complement strand
GGCTGGTGAACCGCCCGGTGCGCAGGCCGAGTCCCCGGATCAGCGCGTCGATCATCCGGGCGGTCGAGGTCTTGCCGTTGGTTCCGGTGAGGTGTACGACCGGCGCGGCCCGTTGCGGCTCGCCGAGCAGGTCACACAGTGCCCGGATGCGCTCCAGCGACGGTGCGATCCGGGTCTCCGGCCATCGAGAGAGCAGGGCGGACTCGACAGCGGCGTACGACGGCAACGACCCGGCATGGTTTGGGGTTCGATCAGCCATTTGCCGGCCAGTATCTCATTACGGACCGACACCTTCCGACCCGTAGGATCAACGCTCATGACCGACCCCGCGGGCTCCCCCTCCACCCCTGACCGGCAGGTGCCGGCCAAGCCGGCGCTCGAGGGGCTGGAAGAGAAGTGGTCGCAGGTCTGGGCCGAGCAGCAGACGTACCGCTTCGACCGGTCTCGCCCGCGGGACGAGGTGTACGCCATCGACACTCCGCCGCCTACGGTCTCCGGCACGTTGCACTTCGGCAGCGTCTGCTCCTATACCCAGTGCGACCTGATCGCCCGTTACCAGCGGATGCAGGGGCGCGCGGTGTTCTACCCGATGGGGTGGGACGACAACGGCCTACCGACCGAGCGACGTGTGCAGAACTACTACGGCGTCCGCTGCGACCCCGCACTGCCCTACGACCCCGGCTTCGCGCCGCCCGAGAAGCCCGATGTCAAGCGGCCGGTCGCGGTGAGCCGACAGAATTTCATCGAGCTGTGTGACCGGCTGACCGCAAACGACGAGGTCGCCTTCGAGGAGCTGTTCCGCATCCTCGGCCTGTCCGTGGACTGGTCGTACCTGTACACGACCATCGGGGCCGAGTCCCGGACCGTCTCCCAGCGGGCCTTCCTCCGCAACCTCGCCCGTAGCGAGGCGTACCAGTCCGAGGCACCGACGCTGTGGGACGTGACCTTCCAGACTGCGGTCGCCCAGGCCGAGCTGGAGCCCCGTGACTACCCCGGGCACCTGTACCGGGTGGCGTTCGACGGTTCGGACGGACCGATCCACATCGAGACGTCGCGCCCTGAGCTCATCCCCGCCTGCGTCGCGCTGATCGCCCATCCGGAGGACGAGCGCTACCAGCCGCTGTTCGGCGCGACTGTCCGCACACCCGTCTTTGGCGTGGACGTTCCCGTGCTGGCCCACCCTGCGGCCGAGCCGCACAAGGGCACCGGCATCGCGATGTGCTGCACTTTCGGCGATCTCACCGACGTGCAGTGGTGGCGTGAGCTCCAGCTACCGCTGCGGGTCATCATCGGCCGTGACGGCCGCCTCCTCCCGGCGACACCGGAGTGGCTGACTGCCGACGCGGCCAGGACGGCGTACGCGCAGCTCGAGCGGAAGACGACGTTCAGTGCGCGCGACGCCATGGCCACGCTGCTGCGGAACTCCGGGGTGCTGGCCGGCGAGCCGAGGCCGACCCAGCGGATGGCGAACTTCTACGAGAAGGGTGACAAGCCACTGGAGATAGTCGCGACCCGGCAGTGGTACATCCGCAACGGCGGGCGCGACGACCAGCTGCGCAAGGCGCTGGTCGAGCGCGGCGGCGAGCTGGCCTGGACGCCGAGCTACATGCGCCACCGTTACACCAAGTGGGTGGAAGGCCTCAACGGCGACTGGTTGGTCTCGCGCCAGCGGTTCTTCGGTGTGCCGTTCCCGGTGTGGTATCCCCTGGACCCCGATGGGGAGCCACAGTACGGCCAGCCGCTGGTGCCGAACGAGGACCTGCTGCCGGTCGACCCGCTGACGCACACGCCGGCGGGATACGAGGAGTCACAACGCAACCAGCCGGATGGCTTTGCCGGTGATCCCGACGTCATGGACACCTGGGCGACGTCGTCCCTCACCCCTCAGATAGCCGGGCGCTGGGAGTCCGACCCCGACCTGTTCGAGCGGGTCTTCCCGATGGACCTGTGCAGCCAGGCCCACGACATCATCCGCACCTGGCTCTTCTCCCGCATCGTCCGTTCCCACTTCGAGTACGACGTGGTGCCGTGGCGCCACGCCATGATCTCCGGCTTCGTGCTCGACCCGGATCGCAAGAAGATGTCGAAGTCCAAGGGCAATGTGACAGTCCCGACCGAACTGCTGGACCGCTTCGGCTCCGATGCCGTCCGCTGGCGCGCCGCGTCTCTGCGTCCCGGGCAGGACTCCGCCTTCGACGAGAACCCACTCAAGATTGGTCGCCGGCTGGCGATGAAGGTGCTCAACGCCTCGAGGTTCGTGCTCGGGCTCGGCTCGGTGGAGCCGACGCCGACCGCCGTCACCGAGCCGGTCGACCGCGCGCTGCTCGCCGGCCTCGACGAGA
>JACCUS010000419.1 GCA_013811715.1 Nocardioidaceae bacterium | reverse complement strand
GCCCCGGCCATGACCTCGACCCGGCCGGACCTCGACCGGCGTACGAGGTGGACTCGGTCGACGACCTTCGCGGCGTCCTCGCCGAGATGAGCTGAGCCGTCGCCGGCCCGAGCGGGCACAATGACGCCATGTTGACTCTCGACGAGGCGACCGGCCTCACTACCGCCGCCCAGCACGCCGCCGCCGACCTAGGAGTGCCGATGTCGTTCGCAGTCATGGACGCCGCCGGTCATCTGCTCTCCTTCGCCCGGATGGACGGCGCTCCCTGGGTGAGCGCCGACGTTGCGCAGGGCAAGGCGTGGACCGCTGCTGCGTACGGCACCCCCAGCGCCGCTCAGAAGGACAAGATGGAACCGATGCCGAACTTCGCCGCTGCCATCACCGTCATGACCCACGGCAAGTTCACGCCGCAGATCGGAGCAGTGCCGGTCTTTCGAGGTGAGACGCTGCTCGGCGCCGTCGGTGCCAGCGGTGGCACGGGCGAGCAGGACGAGGCAGTGTGCAGCACTGCCGTCATCGAGTCAGGCCTCAGCACCACCCGCTGACGCAGCTAGTGGTCATCTCCGTAAGTTCGTCCAGGGTCCTCCGAGCCCAGGCGGCGCCTCGCTGCGTTGCAGTCGTCGGCCATAGAACACCGCTATGCCCCTCCTCCTGCGCCTGCCGATGCATCCACCTGGACACCGGATGCCCCCGAACAACATACGGAGATGACCACTAGCCGGGAGTCACCGTGTTCCTCTTCTCCAGCAACCGGCTGGGATGCTCGGCTCGCTGCTGATGTCCGTCGCTCTCACCGTGGTGCTGATCTTGATCTTCACACGTTGACTGCGAAGACCACCGGGGATCCCGGCTAGGGTCCGGGAGTGACGAATCGCGCGACAGGAATTGGCTCGATGCCCGGAGAGGACCCCACGGAGAGCCTCCAGATCGTGCTCGGTGAGGTTGGCGACCTGCCCTACGTCCCCGAGCTCCCTGCCCGCGGCGCGATCGCGTCGATGGTCGGCCGCACCCTCGCCATGGTCACGGGGCTCGGGTTCGACCTCCAGCCTGCCGGCTGGCGTCTCACGGATGCCCCAGGTCTCGACCATCGCCGAGCCGGATCGCTCCTCGCGCAGGACCTAGACGTTGTGGAGGAGCTGACACCAGCGCAGTGCGGCGTCTTCAAGGTGCAGGTGGTGGGGCCGTGGACGCTGGCCGCGACTGTCGAGCGACCCCGCGGTGACAAGCTGCTGGCCGACCATGGCGCGCGGCGCGACCTCGGCCAGGCGCTCGCCCAGGCGGTGACGGCCCACGTGGAGGACGTCAGACGGCGTACCGGTTGCACGCAGACCGTGGTCCAGATCGACGAGCCGGCGCTGCCTGCCGTGCTGGCGGGGTCGATCGCGACCGCGAGCGGCTTCGGCCGGCACCGGTCTGTCCGCGCACCTGAGGCGGCAGCGGCGCTCGGCTGGGTCATCGACGCGGCCACGTCAGTGGATGCGGTGCCGGTGCTCCACTGTTGTGCTCCGAGCATCCCCTGGGCGGTGCTGCGGGAGACCGAGCTCCGTGCCGTGTCCTTCGACCTGGCGACGGTGCGGCCCGCGGAGTACGACGTCGTGGCCGGCTGGGTCGACGCGGGTCGCGAGCTCTGGCCAGGCGTCGTACCGTCGCTCGAGCCCGACCGGCCCCCGAGCGGTGCTGAGCTGACCCGACGGCTGCTCTCGTGGTGGGCAGACCTTGGCCACAGTGACGTCGAGCATCTGCCTGCGACGACAGTGACGCCTGCCTGTGGGCTCGCCGGAGCGTCACCGGAGTGGGCACGTACGGCGCTCGAGCTGGCCGCGCAGGTGACCCAGAACATGTCGGCGGAGCAAGGCAGGATGACGTCATGACCGAGGCAAAGACATCGAGCGAGATTCCGGCGGTGCAGGCCGCTCCCACGGATGCGAAGGCGCGGCACGTCGAGCTGGCCGACGTGGTCGAGGGGCATCGGCTGCGCTACCACACGCTTGACGCCCCGACGGTCAGCGACGGCGAGTACGACGCCCTGATCCGGCAGCTGCACGAGCTCGAGGACGACTATCCCGAGCTGCGCACACCCGACTCCCCGACCCAGAAGGTCGGCGGTGACGTCTCCACCCTCTTCACGCCCGTCGAGCACGCCGAGCGGATGATGAGCCTCGACAACGCCTTCTCCGCCGACGACCTCGCGGCCTGGGCAGCCCGCCTCGAGCGGGAGGGCGCCACCGATGCCGAGTTCCTGCTGGAGCTCAAGGTCGACGGGGTGGCGGTCAACCTGACCTACGAGCGTGGACGACTGGTGTGCGGCGCCACCCGGGGCGACGGCCGGATCGGGGAGGAC
>JACCUS010000416.1 GCA_013811715.1 Nocardioidaceae bacterium | reverse complement strand
GAGCTCGACCACCTCGGCCCGCAGCTGGCGGTGATCTTGGAGTCGGTCGCCAAGGTCGGCGAGGTCGCGGTCGACGACATCGCGCCGAGCTCGCACGCGCTGCCGCTGACCAACGTCTTCCGCGACGACGAAACGCGACCGAGCCTGCCTGTTGAGGAGGCGCTTGCCGGCGCCCCCGAGGTTGATCAGCAGCGGTTCAGCGTCCCCCGCATCCTGGGCGAGGAAGCATGAGCGAGCTGACCCGGCTCAGCGCCGCCGACCTGGCGGCCGCGCTGAAGGCGGGCGACGTCACGTCGGTTCAGGCGACGCAGGCGCACCTCGACCGCATCGACGCCGTCGATGACTCCGTGCACGCCTTCCTCCACGTCGACGGCGCAGGCGCGCTCGCTCAGGCGGTCGCCGCGGACGAGCGGCGCGCGACAGGCGCCGACGTACCGGATCTCCTCGGCGTGCCGGTCGCCGTCAAGGACATCGCCACCACCAAGGGCCTGCCCACGACCGCGGGGTCGCGGATGCTCGAGGGGTGGATCCCGCCGTACGACGCGACGGTCGTCACCCGGCTGCGTCAGGCGGGGATGCCGATCCTCGGCAAGACCAACATGGACGAGTTCGCGATGGGTAGCTCGACCGAGCACTCCGGCTACGGCGTCACCCACAACCCGTGGCGCCTCGACCGGATCCCCGGCGGGTCCGGTGGCGGCTCGTCGGCCGCCGTCGCAGCGTTCGAGGCGCCGCTCGCGGTCGGCACCGACACCGGTGGCTCGATCCGGCAGCCGGGGGCGGTGACCGGCACGGTCGGGGTCAAGCCGACGTACGGCGGGGTCTCCCGCTACGGCCTCGTCGCGCTGGCCAGCAGCCTCGACCAGGCGGGGCCTGTCACCCGGACGGTGCAAGACGCCGCGCTCCTGCACGACGTGATCGGCGGCCATGACCCGATGGACTCCACCAGCATCGACACCGACTGGCCGTCGATGGCCGAGGCGGCTAGACGGGCCGACCTCGCAGGGCTGCGGGTCGGGGTGGTCAAGGAGCTGGGCGGCGAGGGCTACCAGGCGGGGGTGCGCACGCGTTTCAACGAGGCGGTGCAGCTGCTCGTCGACGCCGGCGTCGACGTGGTCGAGGTGTCGTGCCCTCACTTCGAGTACGCGCTGGCGACTTACTACCTGATCCTGCCTGCAGAAGCGAGCAGCAACCTGGCCAAGTTCGACGCCATGCGCTACGGCCTGCGGGTCACGCCGGACGGCGTGCCTGCGCCGAGCGCCGAGCAGGTGATGGCGGCCACCAGGGAGGCCGGCTTCGGCGACGAGGTGAAGCGGCGCGTCATCCTCGGCACCTACGCCCTTTCCAGCGGCTACTACGACGCCTACTACGGCCAGGCGCAGAAGGTCCGCACCCTGATCTCGCGGGACTTCGAGGCGGCGTTCGGCCAGGTCGACGTACTCGTGTCCCCGACGGCGCCGACGACGGCGTTCAGGATCGGCGAAAAGCTCGAGGACCCGCTCGCGATGTACCTCAACGACATCGCGACCATTCCGGCCAACCTGTCCGGTGTCCCGGGGATGTCCCTACCGAGCGGGCTGGCCGACGAGGACGGGCTGCCGACCGGGATCCAGATTCTGGCGCCGGCGCTGCAGGACGCCCGGCTCTACACGGTGGGGGCCGCCTTGGAGTCCCTGCTGCACGAGCGTTGGGGAGGGCCGCTGCTGAACCGGGCACCTGAGCTGGAGGTGTCGGCATGACGGCGACGAGCACCGAGCCGATGCCCTACGACGAGGCGATGCAGCGCTTCGACCCGGTCCTGGGGCTGGAGGTTCACGTCGAGCTCAACACGGTGTCGAAGATGTTCTGCGGCTGTGCGACGGTCTTCGGTGCCGAGCCCAACACCCAGACGTGCCCGGTGTGCCTGGGGCTGCCGGGGGCGCTGCCGGTGCTCAACGGCAAGGCGGTCGAGTCGGCGATCAGGATCGGGCTGGCGCTGAACTGCGAGATCGCCGAGTGGTGCCGGTTCGCGCGCAAGAACTACTTCT